>CAIRFY010000387.1 GCA_903877945.1 uncultured Oscillochloris sp.
AGCACCGGAACCGTGCAGGTTCCGCCGGGGAAGCCTCCGGCGGGTAAAAGGGTGAAGGTCGTAGGCGTTGGCCGATGCACCCGCTGCCGGGTTCGCCCGGCAGGGCACCCGTAAACGTGCCGTACTGCTCGGATGCCGACGCCAGAGCAAAGCCCCCGCCTTTAGGCGGGTGGTGGTTTACTGGGGGAGAGCCTCGGGCGCGAGGTTGCGGGCCTGGGCGTAGGCGGCGCGGGCCAGATCTGCGAGGTGCTGGCGGGCCGCGTCGTTGAGCCCACCCTCGGCGCTCAGCCAGAACTCGCCCACTACGGTGGCTCCAGCGGCGGCGCACAGGCGGCGCAGGGGCGACAGGGCAGCGTCGTGCTGCGGGCCGAGGGCCACCAGGGCAGCGAAGCGTGGTCGTGTGGGCGGCGGCGCGGCGTCCACGGCGCGGGCCAAGGCGTGCAGGCGGGCGGGGATGCCACCGCCGATCAGCGGCGTGACGATTAGCAGCACCTCAGCGTCGGCAATGTCGGTGCGGATCAGGTCGGCCAGTGGGTCATCGAAGCAGGGTGGGCCAACGAACAGTAGCACCTCGCCCAGCAGGGCCGCCCGCTTCACCGGGGGCAAGGCCGTCAGCATAGCGTCGAGACACGCCGGAGCCTGCCCGCTGGCGCTCCCGCAGATGCCGATGGTGAAAATGTAGCCGTCGTGCATATGAATGCAAAATGCAAAATGCAAGATGCAAAATGCAAGTTATACCTGTATTGCCTCTTTAGGCATGTTTCAAAATGGGCACATTCAGCTTTACAGTCTTGCGATGGTGCGCCGAGGCGATGAGGCGCTCGTATCGAGTCATCGCCTCATCGCCTCGGCGCTGAACTGTCACGCTAGATTGAAACATGCCTTAGTCTTCAGCTAGACCACAGCAACCATGTAGGGATCGAAGAACTGTTCCAGCGCCTTGCGGGCGTTGTCCACACTGCTGCTGCGGTGGACACTGGCGCGCACGCTGGCGCTGCCGGGCAGGCCCACGGCGAACTGGCCGATCATCTGCTTGAGCTTGTTGAGCGCCAGCCGCTCAGGCATCTCGGCGAGGCAGAGATCGACGTAGGTCTGGAGGAAGGCCAACTTATCGGCAGGCGTCGGCTCGAACATTGGCACGCCGCTGCGCAACTGGGCGATCTGCATGAAGATCCAGGGATTCTCCATCGCCGCACGCCCGATCATCACCCCGTCGGCCCCGCTGTCGCGCAGACGGATCAGGGCGTCCATTGCATCGGCCACATCCCCGCTGCCAATTACCGGAATGCCCACGTGTTGCTTCACGGCAGCCACGCGGCTCCAGTCGGCCTGGCCCTTATAGGCTTGCTCCTTGGTACGCGGGTGCAGGGCCAGGGCGGCAATCCCGGCGTCCTCGGCGATCTTGGCCGTCTCAAGAAAATTTAGGCGCGCCTCGTCCCACCCAGCACGAAACTTGAGTGTCACCGGGACGTTCACGGCGGCTTTCACCGCACGCAACACCTGGCCAAGCTTGGGCAGATCCTTCAGCAAGGCCGATCCGTGACCACCGCCGGTCACTTTGGGCGAGGGGCAGCCGCAGTTGATGTCGATAATGTCCGCGCCCAACTGTTCGACGCTGGCTGCCGCAAAGGCCACCAGGTCGGGCTCGTTCCCACTGAGTTGCATCGTCAGGGGCCGCTCCTCAGGATAGAAATCGAGCAGGTGGTGGCGCTTGAGCGCCTTCGGGCTTACGCTGGCGGCGTTAGTCATCTCGGTGCTCACCAGGCCGCAGCCGCCCATGCGCAGGATGATGCGCCGGAAGACGCTGTCCGTCACCCCGGCCATAGGGGCCAGGACGATGTTTGGCGCAACTCGGATATGCGCAATCTGATAATGATCGGGGAGGTGCTGGATGTCGTCTTGAGTTAACACGAAAATATTTCACGTAAGACAAGGTTTCAGGTGCCAGGTTTCAGCGTGACTGTTCGTAGTGGCGGCTTCAGCCGCTTGGCGCTGAAGCGCCTACTACGAACAGCGCACACTGTAAAGCTGTTCTGAACCATGCCTAACGCCTGTCATAGTGTCACGCTTCGCTTCGCTCTGCGTAACAGCGTTACTCTTGCTCTACTGCCTTTTCATTATACCATCGGTACACTGGGGATTTAGGTATGGTGAATCCTCCTTATTTTTTACAACATCTTTACGTCGATCCGATTGAGATTACCTAATCTCAGTGCTACAATCAGACCGTACCACACACGGTGCCGCCCTGGGAAGACAGCTCCACGCCAGATAACCATGCGATTCGCGCACAACTGATGTCCGGCTATCGGCTATTTTCACGCCAGCGGCACATCATCGCCAACGTCGACACGAACGAGCAGCAGATCCACTACCGCGCCGACTGCCAGCCGGCGTGTTTTTGTGCGCCCTAAGGCCGACGACGAACATGTAAGGAAGAGGAGCGACCCGCGCTATGTCTACATCATTCAAGCGCATGCTGATCGGTAAACCAATCGCCACTGAGCAGCAGCAGCACGAGCGGCTGCGTAAGATCACCGCCCTAGCAGTGTTCTCGTCAGATGCGCTCTCGTCGGTGGCTTACGCTACCGAGGCAATTCTTTCGGTACTCATCCTTGCTGGGGCATCGGCCCTCGGCATGGGCCTGCCGGTTGCTGGTGGCATCGCCGCCCTGCTGATCGTGGTGGCGATCTCGTATCGGCAAACCATCCATGCCTACCCCAATGGCGGCGGAGCCTACATCGTCGCACACGAGAATCTCGGCAAGCTGCCCGGCCTGATCGCCGCTGCCGCCTTGCTGATCGACTATGTACTCACTGTGGCGGTGAGCATCTCGGCTGGAGTTGCCGCCATCACCTCCCTCGCCGGGAACTGGGGCTTTCCCGGCCTGGAAAATATCTCTGTCGAAATCTCGCTCTTCTGTATTTTAGTGGTTGGCCTGGCCAACCTGCGCGGGGTGAAGGAGAGCGGCGCGATCTTTGCGCTCCCGACCTACATTTTTATCATCAGTATCGTCGCCATGCTTGGCTGGGGTCTGGCTGGCACACTGTTCGGCTTTGCTCACCCAGTCGTACAGTCAACTGCCCCAGCGGTCAATGCCAGCGATGCGATTGGCCTCTGGCTTATCCTGCGCGCCTTCGCCGCTGGCTGCACGGCGCTCACCGGGGTCGAGGCGATCAGCAATGGTATCCCGGCCTTTAAGCAGCCCGAGGCGAAGAACGCCGCCATCACGCTGGCCTGGATGGCGGCGATCCTGGTGACGATGTTCCTTGGCATCACCTGGCTGGCGGGCCAGCTTCACGCCATCCCCAATGATCTGACTCATGAGACGGTGATCTCGCAGATCGCCCGCAGCGTCTTCGGGGTTGGTCCAATCTACACGATCATCCAGGTTTCGACGGCGCTCATCCTGGTGCTGGCGGCCAACACCTCCTACGCCGACTTTCCTCGGCTCGCATCGCTGCTGGCCAAAGATCGCTTTCTGCCGCGTCACTTTGCAAGCCAGGGCGACCGGCTCGTCTTCTCAAACGGAATCATTGTGCTCTCGCTCTTCGCCGCGCTCCTGGTGGTGATCTTTAAGGCCAATGAGATCGCGATGCTGCCGCTCTACGCCATTGGGGTCTTCATCTCCTTTACGCTTTCGCAAAGCGGCATGGTGCGACACCACCTGCGCGAACGCGAGCAGGGCTGGCGCAGAGGTCTGCTGATCAACGGGATCGGTGCAATCCTGACGGCTGTGGTGCTGATCGTCCTTGCCGCCACTAAGTTCACCCACGGGGCGTGGTCGGTGCTCATCCTCATCCCGTTGATGGTCGTGATCTTCAATGCCATCCATGCACACTACCAAAGCATTGCCGCACAGCTCTCGTTGAGCGATGCATCCAAGCCACAGGCGGTGCGTCGGATTACCGCCATTGTCCTGGTGAGCGGCATTCACAAGGGTGTGCTGCCCGCCCTCCAGTTGGCCCGCACCCTGGCCCCCGACAACGCTACCGCCGTAACGGTGAACCTCGACCCGGAGGGCAGCGCCAAGATCCGCGACCGCTGGAGCGAGTGGGGCTGCGAGATCCCCCTGGTGATCCTTGAGTCGCCGTTTCGCTCGCTGGTCACGCCCTTGCTGCGCTACGTCGATCAGATTGACGACCTCTACAGTGATGACGAACTGCTGATCTTCCTGCCCGAATTCGTACCCGCCCACTGGTGGGAGCAACTGCTGCATAACCAGACCGGCCTGATCCTGCGTGCGGCGCTGACGTTTGGCCGGGGCAAGACGATTATCAGTGTGCCGTATAAGCTCGGGAAGTAGGGGCGTGGGCAGGGCATGTGCAAAGTCACCCTCCGGCCCTCACCCCCTGCCCCTCTCCCGCTCAGGGAGAGGGGGCTGGGGGTGAGGGCTGACCGGCGACAAACGGTAAAGTACCTGCGAACCTGTCCTACGCTACAATACCCCGATGAACTACATGTGGGCCACCGTCATCGTCATCATCTGCACGGGTATGGCCGCCCTGCTCCACCCCTTCTTCAACATCTCCGACCTCGCTCTGGTCTACCTGCCAGGGATCGTGCTGGTAGCCAGTCGGTTCGGGCGCGGCCCGTCGGTGCTGGCTTCCTGCCTGAGTGTGCTGGCGTTGAACTTTTTCTTCACCCAGCCCTACTTCACGCTCTTTGTTGAGAACCCGCGAGTCGTGCTGACCCTCGTGGTCATTCTGCTAGTGGCCCTGGTGATCAGCACGCTCACCACGCGCACGCATGAGCAGGCTGACGCTGCTCAGCGTGCGGCGGTGCAGGTTGAGACGGAGCGCCTGCGCAACTCGCTGCTCTCCTCGGTCTCGCATGATCTGCGCACGCCGCTGGCCGTGGTGACCGGTGCCCTGAGCAGTACGCTTGAGGGCTGGCAGATGCTTGACGACCTTACCCGGATCGACTTGATCCAGAATGCCTACGACGAGTCCGAGCGACTCAGTCGCCTGCTGACAAACCTGCTGGAGATGACCCGCCTGGAGGCGGGTGGGCTGACGGTGCGTAAGGAGTGGCAACCGATGGAGGAGGTGGTAGGTGCCGCTCTGACCCGGCTTGAGTCGCGTTTGCGCGACAGGTTGATCAGCGTTGATCTTCCGCCCGACCTGCCGCTGGTGCCGCTGGACGCGGTGCTGATCGAGCAGGTGCTGCTGAACCTGCTGGAGAATGCTCTGAAATACACACCGACTGATGCGCCAATTAGCATCAGCGCGGTCGCCGTGGGTACGCCACAGCCCACCTGCATCCAGGTGACGGTGGCCGACCGTGGCCTTGGCTTGATGCCAGGCGACGAACGCTCGATATTTGAGAAGTTCAACCGTGGGACTCTGCCATCGGGCGGCGGCACGGGGCTAGGTCTGACGATCTGCCAGGGGATTGTGTGTGTCCACGGTGGGCAGATCTGGGCAGAGCGTCGGTCTGAGGGCGGCGCGGCTTTCATGTTCACCCTGCCGATCAGCGGAGTTCCGCCCAGGGTTGATCTGGAGCCGGAGCCGCGTAGGGAGGAGGATTTCGCATGAGCAGCCCCCAACAAACTATTCTGCTGATCGAAGACGAGTTGCCGATCCGGCGCTTTTTGCGCACCAGCCTGATCGGCAACGGCTATCATCTGGTCGAGGCCGTCACCGGGCGTGAGGGTGTGCAGATGACCGCCACTGTCCAACCCGACTGCATTATCCTCGACCTGGGCCTGCCCGATATGGACGGCCTAGAGGTGGTGCGTACCCTACGCGGCTGGACTCAGACGCCGATTATTGTGCTCACGGCCCGTGGTCAGGAGCAGGACAAGATCGCCCTGCTCGATGCCGGGACTGATGACTATTTGACCAAGCCGTTTGGCGTGGGCGAGCTGCTCGCCCGTATCCGCGCCGCTCTCAGGCGCAGCTCGCAGGCCCAGCCCGAGCTACGTGACCTGCTGTTTCAGGTTGGCCAACTCAGAGTCGATCTTGTCATGCGCCAAGTTTTCATCGACGATGATGAGGTACACCTGACGCCAATCGAGTATCGGCTGCTCAGTACCCTGGTACATCACGCGGGCAAGGTGGTGACGCAACACCAGTTGTTGCGCGAAGTCTGGGGGCCAGAGTATGCCGGCGCGGTTCACTACGTGCGTGTGTATATGCAGCACCTACGGCATAAGCTAGAGGCTGACCCGGCCCGACCGGCCTATTTCATCACCGAGCCGGGCGTGGGCTACCGGCTGCGCGCCGATTAGGCTGTGTATGCCACGTAAGGCATGTTTCGATTCAGCGACGAAACGACGAAACGATGAGGCGATGAGGCGATACGTATCGCGTCCTCGCGTCCTCGCGTCCTCGCGTCCTCGCGTCCTCGCGTCCTCGCGTCCTCGCGTCCTCGCGTCCTCGC
>CAIRFY010000388.1 GCA_903877945.1 uncultured Oscillochloris sp.
AGGGATGTTTCAAACGCACGTGACAGTCTTGCGACGAAACGATGACGCGGTGAGGCGCTCCGTATCGCCACCTCGCCTCCTCGCCACATCGCCACATCGCCTCCTCGCCACCTCGCCTCCTCGCGTCCTCGCGTCCTCGCCTCCTCGCCTCCTCGCGTCCTCGCGTCCTCGCGTCCTCGCCTCCTCGCCTCCTCGCCACCTCGCGTCATCGCGTCATCGCGTCATCGCCTCCTCGCGTCATCGCCACCTCGCCTCCTCGCCACCTCGCCTCCTCGCCTCCTCGCCTCCTCGCGTCATCGCCTCCTCGCCACCTCGCCACCTCGCGTCCTCGCCTCCTCGCCACCTCGCCGAATGTGCCCATTTTGAAACATGCCTTAGTAGTGATAAATAGCGCTTTCGCTGTTGGCCGTCGATCCTGAATGATTGTACCAGACCTCACGAGTGTAAAGAGTACTACCTATACCAAAACATCACAAAATGCTAAAAAACGCCTTTTGGAGCTTGAATTTGCACGTCGAGTGGTATATAATGGGGAAAATGGTGGGGAAAAGTGGAGCCAAGTGGGGAATTCGAATGAATTTTCTAGGCGGAATGGTTTAACACTGAGGGGTACCCGTGTTTCTTGGAGAGTTCGAGCACAGCATCGACGATAAGGGACGGGTCGCCATACCTGCTCGTTTCCGCGAGGAACTGGGCGAAGGTATGGTTCTCACACGCGGGTTCGATCAGTGCCTACAGGCGTTCCCCCGCCAGATCTGGCAGTTGCTCGCCCAAAAAGTGAGCAGCCTCTCGCTTGGCAACCCCGAGGCCCGCAACCTGCGCCGCATGCTCTTCTCCAACGCCGCTGAGGTCGAGGTAGACCGTCAGGGGCGAATTCTTGTGCCGCAGAACCTACGTGAGTACGCCGGTCTTGTTGAGCAGGTGGTGATCACCGGCATGGACACCTACTTCGAACTCTGGTCGTCCGAACACTGGCGCACGATGATGGTTCAACTCGACACGAGCGGTGCCGGGATCGCTGAGCAACTGGCGTCCCTTGGGATTTGAGATTGCAGATTGCAGATTGCGGATTACGGGATGAGAGCATAATCGTGGGAGAACACAATCTACAATCAACAATCGTACATCTACAATTCACACACATCTCTGTCCTGCCCAATGAGGTGCAGGCGGCCATGCAGCCGCAGCCCGGCGGGGTGTATCTGGATGGGACGCTCGGCGGCGCAGGCCACGCCCTGGCGTTGCTGAGCGCGGCACAGCCCGGCGGGCGTCTGATTGGCATCGACGCCGACCCGACGGCCCTCGCGGCGGCGCAGATCCGCCTGGCGGCGGCGAACCTGCCGCCCGAGAGTTATGCGCTTCACCACGGGCGATTCGCAGAGATGACCACCATCGCCCGAAGTGCGGGTGTCACTGCGGTTGATGGTATTCTGCTCGACCTGGGGGTTTCGTCACATCAGCTCGACACCGCCGCACGTGGCTTTGCCTTTAGCAATGATGGCCCGCTGGATATGCGGCTCGACCCGACCCGTGGGTTCACAGCCGCTGACATTGTGAACCGTTTTGATGAAGTTGCCCTGGCCGACATTATTTTTCGCTATGGCGAGGAGCGCGGCTCGCGGCGAATCGCCCGCCTGATCGTCGAGCGACGGCAGCAGACGCCGTTTAGCCGCACCGCCGATCTGGCTTCCCTGGTGGCCAGAGCCATCGGACGCGGCAGACACGACCGCATCCACCCGGCGACGCGCACTTTTCAGGCGCTGCGCATCGCGGTCAACGCCGAGCTTGAGCAGTTGGAACACGCGCTGCCGCAGGCCATCGATCTGCTCCGCAGCGGCGGGCGCGTGGCGGTGATCAGCTTTCATTCACTGGAGGATCGGATCGTCAAGCTCTTCTTTCGGGCCGAGTCAGGCTATGGCGGCAACGCGAATGAGCGCCCCGCTCGCCTGCGGATTATTACGAAAAAGCCAATCGAGGCCGGCGAGGCAGAACTGGCCGTCAACCCCAGATGCCGCAGCGCCAAGCTACGAGTCGCCGAGAAACTGTAGGGGGCAGCCTGGAGGGTCGCCTACACACACGGAGCAACCATGGCCGTTAATACACAGCATATCTCATCGATCCGTCAGGCCCGTGAGCGACGGATCAGCATCCCGCACTACCTGCGCCTCGATGGTAGCCGCTACCTGTTCGGGCTGGTTCTCATTCTGGCCCTGATGAGCCTGATCGTCCTGGCCCAGACCGGCGTGGTGGCCACCAAGGGCTACGCGACTGCACGCCTTGAGAAGGAAAAGACGATCTTGATCCGCGAGCGCTCGCAACTCCAGGAGCGTGAGGCCCGCGCACACTCCCTTGATCTGATTCGCCGTCGCGCCGAGCAAATCGGCCTGCGCCCCATCACGCCTGACCAGGTGCGCTACCTGAATATCCCCGCTGTAAGGAAGTGAGGGAGGGTATTTACGGGAAGGTTCCCCTCCCGTGAACACCCTCCTTTGAGATGGTCTATGGCCACACGCACCAACAACTCGCCGCGAACCCAACCGGCAGATGTCGCGCCGCCTGCGCGGGTGCGGCTTGAGCGCTGGCGGATCAACGCCGTGCTGCTCCTCTGCCTGCTGCTGATTGCGCGGGTGGTGATTCGCCTCGCCGACCTCCAGGTGACTCAGCACGAGACGCTTTTGGCGAAGGCACGCACCGAGATTGACCAGCAGGTGCCCATCCAGGCTCAGCGCGGCATGATCACCGATCACCTCGGTAATGTGTTGGCGATGGACGTGGATCGCGAGAGCCTCTGGGTTGTCCCTGCCCAGATTGATCGGGAGCAGGCTCCGACCCTGGCCCTGGCGCTCTCGGCCATCTTAAACAAAAAACATGAGGATATCCTCAAGATTATCACCGACGAAAATCATTACTGGCTCCCGGTGGAGCGCTGGCTTACGCCGGACGTGGCCGCGAAGATCGATGCGCTGAACGCGACCGGTCTCCAGTGGCAGTATGAGCCGCGCCGCGTCTACCCCCAAGGCGTCTTCGCGGCCCAGGTGATCGGTGCCGCTAACTATAACGCCGACGGGATCAGCGGCGTCGAGGGTTTCTACAATGATCAGCTTCAGGGGATTAATGGCAGCGTGCAGGCCGAGTTCGACCCGAAGAAGAACCTGATCGCTATCGCGCCATCACGTACCATCCCGCCGCGTAATGGAGCGAAGCTTACCTTAACCATCGACCCGCTGGTACAGTATGTGATCGAACGTGAGCTACAGAAGGCCGTCGAACTCCACCACGCCGACGGCGGCAGCGTGATTGTACTCGACCCGAAGACCGGCGCGATTCGCGGTATGGCGAGCCTCCCCACCTTCGACCCGAACCGCTACGGCGACTATCCGGTCGATGTCTACGGGCGCAACCCGGCGGTCAGCAACCTGTATGAGCCGGGTAGTACCTTTAAAATGTTCACGGTGGCGGCTGGTCTGCAAACCCGTAGCTTCACCGCCGACACGCAGGTTGATGATACTGGCACCGTCTACCGCTTCGGCCAATCGCTGAGCAACTGGGATAGCGGGGGCAACGGCATGATCGACCCGGCCCACATGCTCTACTTCTCAAGCAATGTGGGAGCGCTCAAGCTTAATGAGATCACCGGGCCAGAGAAATTCTACAGCATGATCGGCAAGTTTGGCTTTGGAAAGCCAACGGGCGTCGATCTGGGTGGCGAGGAGGGCGGCATCGTCAATAGCTGGGGCACCAGCGCCTATAGCGATATTGACCTGCTCACGAACTCCTACGGCCAGGGTATTTCCGTTACGCCTCTCCAGATTGTACAGGCCGCCGGTGCTATCGCCAACAACGGCGTGATGATGAAGCCCTATATTGTGGAGCAGCGCTGCCAAGCCGACCGCTGCATCGACACCACACCCACAAAAACCGGCCAGCCCATCGATCAGGGGGTGGCATGGACGATCCGGCGCATGCTGGTGAACTCGGCCAACCACTATGCCCCGGTGGTCTGGGCAGCCAAAACTGGCAATCAGAGCGACCAGTGGCTTGTGCCGGGCTACCAGGTGGCCGCGAAGACGGGTACCTCATCCATCCCACTGGCGAACGGCGGCTACGATGAAAGCTACACCATCGGCTCGGTGCTGGGCTTTGCCCCCGCCGAGGACGCTCGCTATGTCGTGCTGGTGAAGATCGACCGCCCTAAAGACGACATCTGGGGCATCACCACGGCCATCCCCGTGTACTATCGTATTGTAGACCAACTGCTGCGCTACGAGAAGATCCGGCCCGACCCGGCCCTCGCCTCCCCAGGCCAGGAAATCCCAGGAATGACATCGACACCGACGCCGTGAAGGTATGGAACGTACGTAACGAACAATAGCTCGACAAAACACAACACGCTACCGCAGTCCATACGAAGGATGATGCTATAATTGCCCTCGGCTGTACCCCGGAGATACAGCCATCCCACTATGGGGATGTGAGGAGGGCAGCGTGTTACGACTGGTTCACGTCTTGTATGGTGTGCAGCCGCGATCAAATCGTGCGATGCCCCATATCCCAGTTCAATGGCAGGATCTGAATTTTGGCGATGCGGTGACGGACTCACGCGAGGTTGAGCCGGGAACGTTCTTCATCGCTCTCGTCGGCGAACGCACCAACGGACATAATTTCCTGGCCGATGTGATTGCACGTGGCGCTGCGGGGGCCTTGGTTTCCCGCGCCGATGTTGAGGCCCGCCGCGAGACCCTGGCCCAGAGCGAGCGACCCTGGGCACTGATTAACCCGGCGACGGGCGAAGGTCTCGTCGAAGCAGCCCCCGGAACGTGCCTTCTCATCGCTGTAGACGACCCGCTGATGGCTTTGCAGCGGCTGGCCGTCTACCATCGGCATCAACTCACGCCGACCGTTGTTGGTATCACCGGCAGCGTGGGCAAGACCTCGACAAAGGAGGTCGTGGCGGCGGTTTTGAGCCGCCGGTTCCGCACCTTAAAAAGTAAACGTAGTTACAATAGCGAGGCCACGTTTCCCACATCCCTGCTCAGTCTCACGCCTGAACACGAGGTAGCCGTGTTAGAGATGGGGATGTGGGCACCGGGCGAGATCCGCTTTCTGGCGAGTCTCGCCCGGCCACAGATTGGTGTGGTAACGAATGTCGGCCCATCACATTTGGAGCGCCTCAAGACGATTGAGGCGATTGCTCAGACCAAGGGTGAGTTGCCCGAGTCACTCTCCAGCGACGGCTGGGCCGTGCTGAATGCTGACGATGCGCGGGTGGCGGCGATGGCGAATTTCACCAACGCCCACATTTTCACCTTTGGGCTCACGCCCACGGCGACGCTCTGGGCTGACAACGTGACGAGCTACGGGCTCGGTGGGATCGGCTTGCGCATTCACTATGGCGATGTGAGTCTGGATCTCCGGCTCCCGCTGATCGGACGTCATAGTGTGTACCTCGCCCTCGCCGCGATGAGCGTCGGCCTGATTATGGGCATGGGCTGGGACGAGATCATCGCCGGGCTGAGTGACCCTGACGCCCAGCCTCGGCTGCGCGTGCTGCCCGGTGCCAACGGCTCAACCTTGATCGATGACTCGTATAATGCGGCACCGATCTCCTCGTTCGCTGCACTCGACCTGCTCGCCGATACCGACGGGCGACGGGTGGCGATCCTCGGCGATATGCTGGAACTGGGGACAGTCGAGGAGGAGAGTCATCGCCAGGTTGGTCAGCACGCTGCCGAGGTCGCTCAGGTACTCATCACTATCGGCCAGCGGGCCAGGTGGATTGCGGAGGCCGCCCAGGCGGCGGGTATGCCCGCCAGCCAGATTATGGCCTTTGATGCCAGTGCGGACGCAACCAGCGCCGCCCTTGCATTGCTCCAGCCGGGCGACCACGTCCTGATCAAAGCGTCGCGTGGGATGGAGCTTGAGCATGTTGTCGCAGCACTCCAACGCCAGCCTGGAGAAGAACTTTAATAGGGCTGTTGCAAAGTCGTGTGATCGCCGCTCAGCCCTCACCCCCCTCTCCCTGAGCGGGAGAGGGGGAGTCGGACGCATCCTGGTGCGGAATCTTCCCTCTCCCCGTGAGGGAGAGGGGCAGGGGGTGAGGGCCGGAGGGTGACTTTGCATCAGCCCTGAGAGCTTTAACTTGGTCTTTGCAGTATACGCACAAATATGTTACACTGCCCAATGTGATCACGTAGGAAGGATACTCGATAACTACGAGCGAACCGATTACGCGAGACACAATGCGTGGTGAGAGGGCTTACCCGTGCCAAACTGGTCGTCTCGGTTATGGCTACGTCGAGACATAAACCCGGCCTGTGGACTGGCGATAAGACCATCCTCGGAATGGTATGCTGGGATGAAGCAGGTATTTACGTACTTTCGGGTATGTAGAAAGTAGCAGACGTAAGTGGATGTTCTACGTGCGGTGCTGGTGCAGGATATGGCCCGCGCCCTGCTACTGGCCGCAGCGGCGTTTGTGCTGACTCTGTTTGTCGGCGGGTGGTGGGTGAAGTTCGCCCACCGTCACAAGCTCGGCAAGCAGATTCGCACCGATGGCCCGCAGAGCCATTTGACGAAAGTGGGTACGCCCACCATGGGCGGGGTCATGATCGTCAGCACCGTGGTGGTGCTCACGGTATTGTTTAACCTTGTTGACCGCTGGTCAATGCTGCTGCCCCTGGCGGTGCTGGTCAGTTTCGCGGTGCTGGGTGGTATCGACGACTGGATGACTCTCACCAAGGCTACGTCGAAAACCTACGGCTTTACGGTACGCTATAAGTTTCTGCTGATGCTGGCGGTGGCCAGCATCGCTAGCCTGGCCCTCTACCTGCCGAAGCCCTTTGGCCTAGAGCATGAAGGACTGGTGCAGATTCCTTTCATCGGCGAGCGCAACATTGGGGTCTGGTTTATCCCGATTGCGACGCTGATCATCGTCTTCATCTCCAACGCGGTGAATATCACCGATGGCCTGGATAGCCTGGCCGGCTGGAACCTGACGATGGCCTTTGCCGCCTATGGCGTGATGACCTTCCTGGCCGAGCCACGGCTGACGAACCTGATGGCCTTCTGCTTCACGCTGGTGGGTGCCTGCGCGGCTTTCCTCTGGTATAACGCTCACCCGGCCCAGGTCTTTATGGGCGACCTCGGCTCCCTGGCCTTGGGTGCTGTGCTTGCCCTCGTGGCCCTCCAGTCGCAACAGTGGCTGCTGCTCCCCGTCGTCGGTGTGATTTTCATTGTCGAGGCGCTCTCAAGCGTCCTCCAGACCGGCTACTTCAAATGGACGAAGCACCGCTACGGCGAGGGCCGCCGGATCTTTCGAATGGCCCCTCTGCACCACCACTTTGAATTGCTAGGCTGGAGCCAAGTGCAGGTGACACAGCGCTTTGTGCTGATCGGCACGGTGGCCGCAATGATCGGGATTTCACTGGCAATTACCTTCGCCCGGCCTAGCCCGGACACCCAGCGCACCAATACGCAGCCTGCGGTGGTGGTCGAAACGTCGGGGCAATAGGGGTGGCGCGTGAGGCATCCCCCTTCTCAGGCACGCACCCCATGAATCTACGCGGTAAGCGCACCCTCGTGATGGGGCTGGGGGTTCACGGCGGCGGGTTGGGGGTGGCGAGGTGGCTGCTCCGCCAGGGTGCCCTCGTCACGGTTACTGATATGGCCGCGCCTGAGGCTCTGGCCGCGCCCCTGGCCCACCTGGACGCCGCTGCCGCTCGGCTCGGTGCCAGCGTTTGCTACACGCTCGGCGCACACCTCGCCGATGACTTCACCAGCAGCGACCTCGTCGTGATCAACCCCGCCGTTCGCCCCGACTCGCCCTGGCTGGCCCTCTGCCGTCAGGCTGGCGTGCTGATTGAGACGGAGATGACCCTCTTCTTTCGCGTCTGCCCCGGCCCCATCCTCGGCGTTACTGGCACCAAGGGCAAGACCACCACCTCGCTCATGCTCGCCGCGATGCTGCGCAAAGCCTTCCCCGACACGGTGGCTGCCGGGAACTTGCGCGTCTCGGCCCTGGAGGCTCTGGAGACGATTACCGCGCAGACGCCGGTGGTGCTGGAACTGAGCAGCTTCCAGTTGGAGCGGCTCGGCGAGGTTGGGCTGAGTCCGCGCTACAGCCTGATCACCAACCTCTCTGCCGACCACGTGAACTGGCATGGCTCGATGGCCGCCTACGCCAGGGCTAAGGCGCAGATCTTCGCTCACCAGGGGGAGGACGGGGTGGTGGTGCTGAGTACGACCGACACGGGGCCCGGTAGTCTGATCTGGCCGCAGGCGGGCTACCGGGGCCACCTGATCCGCTACGATGTGACGCCGGGGGCAAACACGGATGCCGGGATCACTGCCGACGGCACCCTTACCCTCGCCGGAGCGCCCCTGGCCCACGGCAATGACATCCGCCTACCCGGAACCCACAGTCGGGCTAACGCCTTGGCCGCCGCCGCCCTGGCCCATAGCTTCGGGGTCGGCCCTGCCCAGATCGCTACGGCCCTGCGCAGCTTTACCGGGGTTGAACACCGCCTGGAGTTGGTGTGTGAGATCGACGGTGTGCGCTATATCAACGACACGACCGCCACCAACCCCGCTGCTGCCCTGGCCGCCCTGGAGGCAATCACCACGCCGATTGTGCTGATTGCTGGCGGGGCCGACAAAGAACTGGAGTTCGCCGAGTTGGGACGGGCAATTAGCAGGCGTGTCAAGGCTCTTGTTTTGCTGGAGGGTAGCGCCACCCAGCGGCTGAACCAGCAGATTGCAGATTCAGCCAATCCGCAATCTGCAACCCGCAATCTGCAATCAATCAGCGGCCCGTATGACCGTTTCGAGCAGGCCATCACGGTCGCACAAGGGCTGGCCGAGCCAGGAGATACGGTGTTACTCTCTCCGGGGTGCGCGAGCTTCGGCATGTTTCGCAACGAGTTTCATCGCGGCGAAGAGTTTCGCCGGATCGTCCACGGCATGGCCGTTACGCCCCCATCCGAAACGGAAACTGCGTGATCCAACCCGACGACAACACCGATAGCGCTCCCCAACAGCAGGTTCTCCCCCGCACACCGGCAACCTTCGCCCTGCTCGGGGCGATTGTGTTGGTCTATGTAATTAGCCTCGTACTCAGCGGCGGGATCTTCCAGCCCACCCTGGGAGTCCTCGTGCTGCTGGGCGCGAAGGTGAATAGTATGATCGCTGGGGGGGCGTACTGGCGACTGCTGACCGCCACCTTCCTGCACGCGAGTCTGATCCATATCTTCTTCAACGGCTACGCCCTGTACGCCCTCGGGCCAGAGACAGAGCGGATCTATGAGACACGGCGCTTCCTGGCGCTATACTTCCTGGCCGGGCTGTCAGGTAGCCTGGCCTCCTACCTGATGTCGTCGGCGGTTTCGGTGGGGGCCAGCGGCGCGATCTTCGGTCTGATCGGTGGCCTGGGCGTGTTCTACTACCTCAACCGGGCAACGCTTGGGGATTTCGGCAAAGCCCAGGTGCAGAATATGATCTCCATCGCGATGATCAACCTGTTCATCGGTTTTGCCTCACAGGGCACAATCGACAATTGGGGGCATCTGGGCGGGCTGGTTGGTGGGGTTCTGGCGGGGCTGGCCCTGGCCCCACGCATCCAGATCGACACACGCTTCGTCCCGCCGCTGCTGCGGCGCGAGTACCCGGCCCTCGGCTGGGCCGGTGCCGCCGCTCTGCTCGGGATGATCGCCGCGATGGCGCTGCTGCTGCCGCCCGCCTGAGGGGATCAGGCGCGGCCAGTCCCATCCCTCGGAAGGTATGACGTAATGATGGAGCGAACCAACAAGCCAGACTATGTACTCCTCGCAACGGTGGGTGCCCTGGTGTCTATCGGCCTGGTGATGGTCTATAGCGCCAGTTTTGTCGAGGCGTTCACCCTCTACGAGAACCAGTACTACTACCTCTTCCGCCAGATCGTCGGGGTCACGATTGGCACGGGCGGGCTTCTGGTGGCCCAGCGCCTCCATTACAGCTTCTGGCGCACCTATTCGGTGCAGATGATTGCCATCGTCCTCGTGCTGCTCTTCCTGGTGCTGGTGCTGCCCGCGTCGATGACCCAGGTGAACGGCTCACGTTCCTGGCTACGCATCGGCCAGGGCGGGGTCTTCGGCCTGATCAGCGTGCAGCCCACCGAGATCGCCAAGTTGGCGATCATTGTCTATTTCGCCGACTGGCTCTCGCGGCGCAGCGAGAAGCTTGGTAATGTGAGCTACGGACTTATCCCGTTCGCCGTCATGCTCGGCCTCGTCTGCGGCCTCGTCATGCTCGAACCAGATCTGGGTACCACCGTAGTGCTGATCATGATCGCCGGGGTGGTCTACTTCGCCGCCGGGGCGAATGTCTGGCATGTGCTGGGGGCGGCCGGGCTGGGCGGCGTGGCCTTCTGGCTGCTGATCAACGTAATGGGATTCCGCGACAACCTGCGGATCAAGGCGTTCCTCGACCCCTGGGCCTACTACAGCGGCCCCGGCTTCCAGCCCATCCACGCCCTCTACGCCCTGGGCAGTGGCGGCGTCTTCGGGGCCGGGCTCGGCCAGGGGCGGCAGAAGTTCCAGTGGCTGCCCCAGGCCCACACCGACGCAATCTTCGCGATTGTGGGCGAGGAGCTTGGCCTGATCGGCACCGTGGCGGTGGTGGCGGCCTTCGCGATGATCGCCTACCGTGGCTATAAGATCGCCGGGCGGGCACCCAGTCCCTTCGCCGCCCTGGTGGCGGTCGGTATTACGACCTGGATTTGCTTCCAGGCGCTGATTAATATCGCCGTGACCACCTCGCTCCTCCCGTTCACCGGGATCACGCTGCCCTTCCTGTCCTACGGCAGCAGTTCGCTAATCGCATGTATGATTGCCGTTGGCATCCTGTTGAATATCTCACGGTACGCGGCACCGCTTCAGACCCAGGAGACGAGTGATGGCCCGATTACCCAGCGGCGATCTGTCCGCAGCTTGCTCAGCAATCTTCCTCTGTGGCGGGGGAACGGGTGGCCACGTGTACCCAGCCCTGTCGGTCGCCGCCGCGCTCGCCGCCGCCGGTGAGCGGGAGCGGCTGATCTATGTGGGCAGCGTGGGTGGGATGGAAGAGGCGATTGTGGCCCGCGAGAGCGCGTTGCCCTTCCGGGCGCTGCCAGCGGCGGCGCTCCGTGGGCGCGGGCCGATCCAACTGGCCCGAGGAGCCGCTACAATGGCGGCGGGCACCCTAGCGGCGCGGGCGCTCATCCGCGAGCAGCGCCCGGCAGCTATTCTGGGTACCGGAGGCTACGTCTGTGTCCCGCTCTTCCTGGCAGCCAAAGCGATGGGGGTGCCAACCATGATCTATCTGCCCGATGTCGTTCCTGGGTTGGCAGTGAAGTTTCTGAGCCGAATCGCTACCCTCACAGCGGTGAATGTGGACGATGCGCTGCCGTATCTGGGCGTTCGCGTTGACCAACCGCGCACGTCGTTTGTCGTCACCGGCTACCCGGTGCGGGCCGAGTTGTTCGGCCAGGATCGGGCAGCCTGCCGCAGAGACTTCGGGCTACGTGATGACATGCCGGTGGTCTTGGTGTACGGCGGCAGCCGTGGGGCGCGCAGTGTCAATCGGGCAATTGCGGCGCTGCTGCCCGATCTCCTGGCTCGCTGTCAGATCATCCACGTCTGTGGGCGCGAGGGCGATGAGAGCTGGCTCCGCGAAGCGGCGGCGGGGCTTTCCCCCGAGCAACAAGGGCGGTATAAGCTGTACCCGTACCTGGACTCCGGGGGCGGTGACGAGGTGACAGGGCAGGGTGACACGGTGACAGGGTGGCACGGTGACGAGGTGAGCCGAACAGGTGAGCCAGGTCACCCTGTCACCGAGTCACCCTGTCACCCTGTCACCCTGTCACCGAGTCACCAAGTCACCAAGTCACCAAGTCACCAAGTCACCGAGTCACCGAGTCACCGAGTCACCGAGTCACCGAGTCACCAAGTCACCGAGTCACCGAGTCACCAAGTCACCAAGTCACCGAGTCACCGAGTCACCGAGTCACCGAGTCACCGAGTCACCCTGTCACCCTGTCAATGACGCGGGCTTTTGGCGCAGCCGACCTCGCGATCTGTAGGAGCGGTGCCTCGACGTTGGCCGAATTGCCGGCTGCACAACTGCCTGCGGTTCTGGTACCATACCCGTATGTCCATCAAGATGAAAATGCCGATTATCTGGTGCGCCAGGGGGCTGCAGTGAAGGTACAGGATGCTGCGATGCTGGGCAATGGGAGGCCACAGGACGGAGATTTGGCCCGCGAGGTGATCCGACTTTTAGAGAACCCGCACGAGCGGGCGCGTATGGCGGAGCAGAGTCGGGCGCTGGCTCGGCCGGATGCGGCCCGGCATCTGGCGGAGATCCTCAGTCGTCTGGCAACAAGGAGAGCTGGTTGGTAAACCACCACCCGCCTAAAGGCGGGGGCTTTTGGCGCTACCGACGAGTCGGCATCCGAGCAGTACGGCACGTTTACGGGTGCCCTGCCGGGCGAACCCGGCAGCGGGTGCATCGGCCAACGCCTACGACCTTCACCCTTTTACCCGCTGGAGGCTTCCCCGGCGGAACCTGCACGGTTCCGGTGCTCACGTGCGTAAAACAGTATCCACCGGAGAACCGGCTTCGTGCCTTCTGCACGATAGGGACGATCCCCTACACGTACAAGTGTATCACAGCCCTGCGCCGCTTCACGCGGCGTAGGGGAGCGTCTACCGCCAGGGTGAGGCCG
>CAIRFY010000389.1 GCA_903877945.1 uncultured Oscillochloris sp.
GGGGGCAAGGTCGGCACAGGATCGGTGTATTCGAAAGGTATTGGCGCTACAGAACCCCCACGCTACTATTATCGCCCAGCATCAGGCGGTAGGCTCTGGGCTTCAGGGGGCTACGCGCCACCTCCACATTCCGCCCAATCAGGCTATCCTCCAGGCGGTGCGGCAGCCCGCGTACCGCGCTATGCTCCAGCATAATGCTGTGTTCGATCTCGCTGTCTTCAATCACACAATTGTGGTAGATCGACGTGAAGGGGCCAACATACGAGTTGAGAATGCGCGTCTTCTCGCCGATGATCGCCGGGCCACGGATGGTGCTATTAATAATCTCGGCCCCAGCCTCGACAATCACCTTCCCGATCAGTTGCGAGTCACGATCCACATAGCCCTGGATCGACGCGGACATCTCTTCCAGCACCAGGCGGTTCGCCTCCAGCAGATCGTCCTTCTTGCCAGTGTCGATCCACCACCCCTCATGGATGTAGGGATACACCAGATACTCATTGCTGACGAGCCACTGGATCGCGTCAGTGATCTCCAGCTCGCCACGGATCGAGGGGTGGATCGCGGCAACCGCATCCCAGATGTGGTGGTCGAACATATAGATCCCGACAAGGGCCAGATCGCTGCGCGGCTCGCGGGGCTTCTCCACCAGGCGCATGATCCGGCCCTCATCATCAAGCTCCGCCACGCCGAACGAGCGCGGGTCGGACACCTTTTTGAGGACGATCTGCGCGTTATAGTTGCTCTGGCCAAACTGCTGGATCAGCGGGCTGATCCCGCCCTGGATGCAATTATCGCCCAGGAACATCACAAAGCGATCATCGCCGAGGAAGTCGCGGCTGATCTTGACCGCGTGGGCCAGGCCCGAGGGCGAATCCTGCGGGATGTAGGTGATCTGCACGCCCCAGCGCCTACCGTTGCCCACAGCGGAACGGATCTCATCGCCGGTATCGCCGATCACAATCCCAATATCATCGATCCCGGCATCGCGGATCGCCTCGATCACACGGAAAAGCACCGGCTTATTTGCCACCGGCACAAGTTGCTTGGCGCTCGTATACGTAATCGGGCGGAGGCGCGTGCCTTTCCCGCCGCTAAGCACAAGACCTTTCATAGCCCCACATCTTTCTGTGTACGTGTACCACTGCCCGCGCCGTTGGGCGGGCCGGTCGATTCTACTCGCAATTGGTAGACAACGCAAAGATGCAAAAATGACGCAGTCACACTGAGCGACGTGAGAGTCTTTGCGTCCTTGCGTCTTTGCGTCAAACCATACGCATGTTTGACGCAAAGGCGCAAAGGCGCAAAGGCATTGGGGGGCGCAGAAGCGAAATGTTTGCAGTATTGCCAGACAAGCCAAAGACGAATCAAAAAGCGGCGTGGACGATACGCCCACGCCGCTTTCGCTTTGCGAGAGATCTAACGATAGGGCCTAATCGCGCCTACAAAGTGGTTCTGCCAGTAGCTGCTCCACACGCCCGACACCTGCACGCCATAGCTCGGAGTCATCGCGTGAACCATCTGGCCGCCGCCGATGTAGATCGCCACGTGCGAGATACCACGACGTCCGCCGACGCCCGCGAAGAAGAGGAGGTCGCCGGGGGCGAGGCTCCCCAGATTGCCGATCATCGCACCGTAGCTTGTGCTGAACTGACCAGCGGAGCTATGGGGCAGACCCACGCCGAACTGCCGGTAGACATAGCTCGTCAGGCCGCTGCAGTCGAAGCCGCCCGGGCCGGTGCCACCCCAGCGGTAGCGGTAGCCAACAAACTGCACCGCGTAACCGGCGACATCGCCACTGGTTGGGATGTTGATCGCCCTGCCGCCAGAGCCAGAGCCAGAGGAGCCCCAGGACGCACCGATCCGGCTCGGCAGCGATGGGAAGGTATTCGTCGTCGGCACACGTCGCACCGCCATCGGCGAGATTTTTAGCAGATCCGAGAAGACCCACGCCTTGGTGCCATTATCAAGCTGAACCTTAAACCAGTCCTTGTGCTTGGCCAGCAGCGCCACCTGAGAACCCGCATTCACCGAGGCGACCCGCTCATAGGCCGAGCCTGGGCCCTTGCGCATGTTCACCGCGTTCTCAAGCACGGCACCCACCAGGGAAGGGTTCGGGTCGGGGATCGTCTGAGAGACAGGCACCCGAGTCACCACGCCGTCCACAATTGTAAGGAACTCCTGCGTCACCCAGCCATACTGGCTGCCGTACTCGACAAGAAACCAGCCCTGAAACTGCTCGACAAGGGTGAGTTCCTGTCCCGCACCCATGCGGGCCATACTCATATAGTTCGTGCCGGGGCCATCGCGCAGGTTCAGACCCTCCTGAACCACCACACCAATCTTTGGCGGCGGCGGCGGCGGGATCTGCTCAGTGGGGACAACATCGAGGGCGTACATCACCGCCTCGGGGATATCGACCAGTTCGGCTGCGACCCAGTAGGGCGTAGGATCATCGGACTGTCGGATCAGGAGCCACTCTTCGTGGCGACCGAGAACCTCGATAGATGTGCCACCAGTGATTCGGCTGACATCGTCATAGGCAAGGCCGGGGCCGTTGCGCAGTTTCACCACATCGCCGGAGATCGTCGCTGAGACAACGAGGGGCGCAAGCAGGGCGCTGCGTGAACTGAGCGAGAGCGGCACGGGAAGTGCCCCGCTCTCATCCAGGGGGGGATCACCGATCTGTGTGAGGCTGCTGGTACCATCCAGGCTGATTGGACCGACACCGACGAGCATATCTTGCTGAAGAGATCGGGTGACCTCGGGCGCAACGACAGACCGCGACGGCAGGCTGCTGAGTAAGAGGGCGAGGGGTACGGTCAGAATGACAACCGTGTGAAGCAGGAAGCGAGCCGGGAGCTTGGCGATCCAAGAGCCGGGGGATGCGAGTGCGGAGGAAATAACGCGGTTGAGATCAGCGAACGGTTGAAAGCTTTGCCTGTGATGATCACGACGGCTGGTAGCTCGGCGTTGAAGTGATTGTAAATCTGCGCGCAGCTGTGACGCCGGCTTGTTATGTTTGAGCTCAATCATGGAGCGGTCCACCTCACTCTTGTCCCTGTGGTAGATCAGCGCGAGGCCGTTGCTCGCAACACGCTCGTGGTGTCTCTCTGTTCCACAGTGGCATATGGGTTAGGATACCGGGAGTCTAGCATAGGTTGTAGATCTCTGCAAGTATCAGTCGAATATCAGGTTATCAGGATCGCTGAGGTGTGGTGACCGTGCGTTGCCTGACATTCTACCTTTCTCCAGAGAATACCGTGCTATCAGGTACCGTAGACTTTGCTGCGGTTGATGAACCGCCCCTTTTATACAAAAGGTGAAAACATATTAATATGATCTTGCAGTCTTGTCAATAGGATTTATGTCCTAGCCGATTACGATACGTTAAAATGTAAATTTATACCGAGTGATTTGTAAATCGTTTTTTGGTTTTTTGTAAACAATATTCTTTTCAAAAAGCCGATACCGCCACCTCCGCAGAAACAGGCGAGGTGGCGGTATCAGGCTTTAGGCTACGTGCTGACGGACATCTGATAGACGAAGCGTGAACCTGATAATCATTGTCACACGTGATGGGCGAGAACTCACACCTTGTTCATTCACGCCGCGAGGATCTTCGCGGATCCCAACAGTCGTGAATGGACAATAACCCACAGTGAAGGGCTCTTCTCACAAGACATGCTATCAACGCGCTATACTCAATAGTATGGAACGGAGGGTGTCAGCCGTCGAGTCTAAGTGTGGCCGCAGACCGCTGCTCGCGACTGTGGGTTCATGCTGACATGCGAGAATACCTGGCCTGTACCTCTTCTGGTCTATGGTCTCGTGTACGCATGAGGCCGCCTCGGACAGTACCCCTCTATCACGCCGCGTAAGCGACACCCTCTGCTTTGGAGACGACGCCCGCTTGGTTTTCCAAGCGGGCGTCGTTGTGGGTTCTGTTCTATGACAAGGTTTCAGGTGCCAGGTTTCAGCTTTACAGTGTGGCGATGAGGCGACGAGGCGACGAGGCGACGAGGCGAGGTGGCGAGGTGGCGAGGTGGCGAGGTGGCGAGGTGGCGAGGTGGCGAGGAGGCGATGCTATCGCATCCTCGCCTCATCGCCTCATCGCGTCTCCGCCACAC
>CAIRFY010000390.1 GCA_903877945.1 uncultured Oscillochloris sp.
CATCGCATCCTCGCCTCATCGCTGAATTGTCACGCTGAATGTGCCCATTTTGAAACATGCCTAAAGCCTCGACACCTCCTCATGGCAGTGCTATATATAGTAAAGAAGGAGCGACCTCCCTATGACCTACCTTGTTACGGGTGGTGCCGGTTTCGTCGGTAGCCACGTGGTCGATGTTCTGCTCCGCCGGGGCGAGCGGGTGGTGTGTCTGGACAACTTTACCAACTACTACGACCCGGCCCGCAAACGGCGCAACATCGCCGGGGCGACTCAACAGCCTGGCTATACCTTGGTCGAGGCTGACCTGCGCGACGCCGAGGCTCTGGAAGATCTGTTTGCCACGTACCGACCTACGCGGGTGGCGCACTTGGCGGCGATGCCGGGGCCGCGCCCGTCGATTGCCAGCCCGTCGCTCTACGAGGCGGTGAATGTGGGCGGTAGTGTGCGTATGCTGGAACTGGCCCGGCGTTACGCAGTGGAAAGCTTTGTGCTGGCATCGACCTCGTCGGTGTATGGAAAGACTGAGAAACTGCCGTTTGAGGAGACCGACCGCACGGATCGGCCGCTCTCACCCTACGCGGCCACCAAGAAGGCCGCCGAGGTGCTGGCGTATACCTTCCATAGCTTGTACAACCTCCCGGTGAACGTGGTGCGTTTCTTCACGGTGTACGGGCCGCGTGGTCGCCCCGATATGACGCCATACCTTTTTGTTGATAAAATGGTGCGCGGCCAGCCCTTCGTCCTGTTCAACGGCGGTGTCGATCTGTTCCGCGATTACACCTATGTCGATGACATCGTGGCCGGGGTGGTGGCCGCCCTTGATCGTCCGATGGGCTACGAGATCTTCAACCTGGGCAACGCGACCCCGGTGGAGATGCGCCGATTTGTGGGTCTGCTGGAGCAGATCACCGGCCACGCCGCCCAGATCGAGAGCCAGCCCCTGCCGGCCACCGAGCCGCCGATCACCTTCGCCAACACCGAGAAGGCCGCCCGCCTACTTGACTTCGCCCCGACGACGACGGTGGAGGTGGGCCTGGCCCGCTTCTGGGAGTGGTATCAGACTGAGGTGCTGCCAGCGTAGATACGATTGTAGATTGCAGATTGCAGATTGCAGATTGGACATGAAGATCCACTTCCCTCATCAACAATCCGCAATCCGCAATCTGCAATCTGCAATTGTATGGGAGCAGTAGAGCAAAAGTAACGCTGTCACCCTAAGCGAAGCGAAGGATCCCGGTCGGAATTCTTCGCTTCGCTCAGAATGACAGGATGCCTCACATCGTTACTTTTGCGGTATTGCGCATGGGAGGAAACCATAAGGATGCTGATGGATAATGCCGAAGGCCAGATGGTGAGCGAGATGGACGACCCGGTAAGCTCGCCGACCGACATAGAGGTGGAGCGCGAGGGCTTCTCGCTCGGGCAGCGCCTGCGCAGCCCGCGCACCCTGATCTCGTTTGGGTTAGCTTTTGCCATCGTGGTCTTCGCCCTGCGTGGGCAGAACATCGACGTGGGCCAGACATGGACGTATATGCGCGGGGCCAATCCCTGGCTCATGCTCTTGGGCTTGGTGGTCTTTTATACGACATTTCCGCTGCGGGCGATGCGTTGGCGCATGCTGCTGCGCAACGCGCATGTGCCAATTCACGAGGGACGCACTAGCTGGGCCACGCTGCCCGCACTGATGGAGTATCTGTATCTGTCGTGGTTCGCAAACTGCATCGTGCCAGCCAAGCTGGGCGATGCCTACCGGGCCTACCTGCTCAAGCACAACGGCAAGGTGTCGTTCTCGTCGGCCTTCGGCACGATCTTCGCTGAGCGTCTGCTCGATATGATCGGCCTGTTTGGGATGTTGCTGATCTCGGGCTGGTTCACCTTTGGCACACGGATGCCCGAAGGCACCCAGATCATCTTTGGCTTTGGGGCGCTGCTGGTAGTGGGAATTCTGGTGGGGCTGGCCGGTATGCGCTGGCTCAGTCCGCTGATCCGCCGAGTGGTGCCGACCCGCATGCACGACTTCTACGGTCGCTTTGAGCACGCCGCCCTGCGCTCGTTTAGCCCGGCCATCCTGCCGCGCCTGGTGCTGCTCACCGGCGCGGTCTGGCTGCTGGAGGGGGCGCGGCTCTACTTTGTCGTCCAGGCGATGGGCCAGGAGGGTCTCCACCTTGGCCCGTCGGCGGTGATCTTCGTAGCTCTGGCCTCGTCACTGCTCACCGCCCTGCCGATTACGCCCGGCGGCCTGGGGGTGGTTGAGGGTACCATTACCGTGGTACTTACGTTCTTCGGCGTGGATAAACACCTGGGTATCGCCGTTACTCTGCTCGACCGGCTGATTAATTTCTGGAGCATTGTGGTGGGCGGATTTATCCTGTATCTTGTGAGCAAACGGAAGTAGGAAACGGAGTCGAGTATGTCAGCAAAAGGCCATACGTCTGCTTCGAAGGAACATCGCAACCTACGCTTCCCTGACCGTGCGACGGCCGGGCGCGCCCTCGCCGCCCTACTCACCGCCTACCGTGGACGCCCCGGCACCGTGGTGCTTGCGCTGCCTCGCGGCGGCGTCCCCGTGGCGTTTGAGGTGGCCTGCGCCATCGGCGCGCCGCTCGACCTCATGTTTGTGCGCAAAATCGGTGTGCCGGGCGAGGAGGAGTTGGCAATGGGCGCGATTGCCGAGGGTGGACTGCGGGTGCTTCATCATGATCTGGCAAAGGTGATCCCGATATCCCCCGATCTGCTCGCCCAGATTACGGAAAAAGCGCTT
This sequence comes from uncultured Oscillochloris sp., assembly GCA_903877945.1. Taxonomy (GTDB): domain Bacteria; phylum Chloroflexota; class Chloroflexia; order Chloroflexales; family Chloroflexaceae; genus Oscillochloris. Next base: position 2,762 of record CAIRFY010000390.1, read on the forward strand.
AGCGAGATCGCACGTCAGACCCACATGTACCGTGGCGAGCGTCCACCTCCCGATCTACGCGGGCGCACGGTGATCCTGGTCGATGATGGGCTGGCAACCGGCACAACGATGCGTGCGGCGATCTCCGCCGCCAGACGCCATGCGCCTGCGCAGATTATCGTCGCAGCGCCGGTCGCTGCCCCCGAGACGGTCGTGTCGCTCAGGCCCCTGGTTGATGAGATCGTTGTCGTTGAAACGCCGGATTCGCTCAGTGCGATTGGTCTGTGGTACGTCGATTTCGCTCAACTTCGCGACGACGAGGTTCTCACCCTCTTACAACGGGCTGCGGAGCTATTGGCGAGAGATGCAAAAAACCTGTGATGGCTCCCAAGACAAGGTTTCAGGTGCCAGGTTTCAGCTTTACAGTGTGGCGATGAGGCGAGGACGCGAGGATGCGATAGCATCGCCTCGTCGCCTCGTCGCCTCGTCGCCACACTGTAAAGCTGTTCTGAACCATGTCCAAGCGTAAACGCATGGGCTTCAAAAGGATGTCCCGGCCAACACTATCACGTATTCTGTGTACCACAAGCCAAATGTCCGCCGGGGGGCGTTTGCCCCGAGAGAGCTATGCGCAAGATCACGCTGATCGACCGGTTTCGCTACCGCTTCGATAACATTATGGCGAGGGGCACCAGTGCCCTGATCGCATGGCTCATCGCCGCCTCGTCTTTGCTGGTCGTCATCGTTGCCCTGACCGTGGTGCTGCTGGGCGAAGGCCCGAGCGACCAGGGTCAGATCTCCTTTGCCCAGGCCGCCTGGATGAGCCTGCTGCGCACCCTCGACCCCGGCACCATGGGCGGCGACCAGGGTAGCCCGGCCTTTCTCGGCCTGATGCTCATCGTCACCGCCGGCGGGATCGTCCTGAGCAGCACGCTGATCAGTATTATCAGCAGCGGCCTCGACCGGCGTCTGGAGGAACTGCGCAAGGGTCGCTCCTTTGTTGTCGAGCGAAACCATATCGTCATCCTTGGTTGGTCCTCACAGATCTTCACCGTCATCGCCGAGCTGGCCATGGCAAATGCCGAGGAGCACCGCACATGTGTTGTCGTTCTCGCCGACCGCGATAAGGTCGAGATGGAGGACGCTATCCGCACCCATGTGGGCCACCCGCAGGGCACCGCCGTCGTCTGCCGCACCGGCAGCCCGATCAGCATGCGCGACCTGGGGATCGTTAATCTGCACGCCTCACGCGTGATCGTCGTTCTTGCCCCCGAGGATGGCGATGCCGACTCGCAGGTGATCAAGACTATCCTGGCGATCACGAACAGCGAGCAACGCCGTTCTGAGGACTACCATATCGTGGCTGAGCTGCGCGACCCCAAGAACCTGCCGGTGGCCCAGATGGCCGGTCGCGGCGAAGCCCACTTTGTACAGATCACCGACCTGATCTCGCGGATCATCGTGCAGACCAGCCGCAGCACCGGGCTCTCGATAGTCTACCTAGAGTTGCTCGACTACAACGGCAGCGAGATCTACTTCTGGCCCAACCAGAGCCTCGTGGACCTCACCTTCGGCGAGGCTCTGATGCGCTTCGAGGATTGCGTGATGATCGGCGTCTTCACCGCCGATGGTCAGGCCATCCTGCGCCCGCCCATGGGCCGAATCATCGCGCCTGACGATCAACCAATCATGATCGCCCAAGGTGCCCGTGCCATCGGCTGCGCGACCCGGCCCGCCCCGGTCATCCCCGATGATGACATCATCGACACCCTGCCGCGCCGCCGCGCCCGTGAGCGCACACTCATTCTTGGCTGGAACGCCCACGGTCCCCTGGTGATCCAGCGCCTGGAGGGCTACGTCGCCCCTGGCTCACACATCGATGTGGTGTCCGACGCGCCCACAACCGCCCACGATATTGCCCGTTCCTGCGCTCTGCTCAGACACCAGACCGTCGCCCTCCAGACCGATGACTCCACTGAACGTGCCGTACTCAACGCTCTGGATCTGAAAAGCTACGACCACGTGATCGTACTTAGCTACTCTGATATTCTCGACACCCAGGCCGCCGATGCGCGCACCCTCGTCACCCTGCTGCACCTGCGCGACATCGCTGACCGCATCGGCCACCCCTTCTCAATTGTCAGCGAGATGCTCGACATCCGCAATCGCGACCTGGCCCGCGTAGCGCGGGTGGACGACTTCATTGTGAGCGACCGCCTGGCCAGTTTGATGCTGGCCCAAGTGGCCCAGAACCCGCATCTGACCGAGATCTTCGCCGAGTTGTTCGACCCGATTGGCTCAGAGATCCAGATGCGCCCGGCCCGTGATTATGTGCGCCTCGATGCGCCCCTGACCTTCTACACCCTCACGGCAGCGGCCCGCAAACACGGCGAGGTGGCCCTGGGCTATTGGGTTCACGCCGAGGCTCAACGTGACGACCGGAACCAGGGCGTCTACCTGAACCCGCCCAAGTCGCGTCCGATCACCCTTACGGAGACGGATCAAATTATCGTACTCACCAGCGACAATGGGTAGGGCTATGTCAAAGTTGTGTGATCGCTGCTCAGCCCTCACCCCCTCACCCCTCTCCCCGTGAGGGAGAGGGGCAGGGGGTGAGGGTTGGTGAGCAACTCTGACGTAACGCTACGCAATCACCGGGGTGATGCGTGAGAGCCTGCTACGCCTGGGAACGATCTGGTCAAGGGCGCGCTGCATCACCTGATCATCGTAGGCGATCTGCGCATTGCGTCGGGCGTCGTTTGGGTCGAAAAGGCCACGGCCCGCGCCGTCAAAGCTGTTCGAGACATAGGCGATGATCGTGTCCGCCAACTGACGTACGATCATGCCGCTGTCGGGCAGGCGGCGCGAGAGCGCCGCCGAGGGACCAAGCCGACGCAGTTCGCGGCTCCCAAGGATCGCGGCGAGGCGCTCGTGGGCGTTGGTGGAGTTATGGCAGGCGGAGGCCAGCATAATCCGCTGGAGACCAACCGGGGGTACGGGCGGTGTTGGCAGCGACAGCGGCGTCTCCAGATCGTAGGCAGTGGCATCAAACGAGATCTGACCTGCCGAGCGTAGCACCTCACGGTCGCTCGCCGTCACCGCCCGTGGCATATGAAGCGTCGCCGTGATGAAAATGTTTGATGGCAAGATTGGACACTCACTAGGAGCAAGGCCAGGCAGCGCCAGACGACGAATGCCCGCCGCGTCAATCTGGAGCAGGTCGCGGAAATAGCGGCTCATCTCGTCGAGGGTGATACCACGCAACAGCACCATATAGAGCTTGCCCAAGTTCGCGGGCGAAGCAGCGTCCTGAAGCAACTCCAAGAAGTGGAGCGAGCCAAATCGCTCGTGGACGCTCCGGTAGTAGCTGCTCTGGCCACTGTGCTGCGCCCAACTGCCAGAACTGATCGTGGCAAACTGCTCACTCTGGGCACCCACCAGAGCCGAGGCGAAGCCAGAGGCGAGGGCAGCCTTCCCCGCGCCCTCGCGCCCGGTGAGTACCACAAAAGGGTTCGTTTTCAGCGAGACATAATAACTCGTGATCAGCGGACGGGGAAACACGCCGCCCAGGGTTTCACACACATAGTCAAGCAAATCCTGCTCACCGGCACGCGCCTGGGCGATACGATAGCCGTGTTGTAGAGGGGCGTACGCCGTAGCTGGCGTATATGCCGACTTCCCCTGGCCCGCACCGGCCTGGCCGGAGGCGCCTTTGCCACCGGCTCGGAAGTTGTAGGCGATCATGGTTCACCTTATACGAATAGAAGAGGCATCACCAACATTCAGTTCCTGACCCGCGCCCGTGACAACGGCCTTATCGCCGACCACGCTTCCGGTCAGGATCGCGCCTGTGATCTGGGCACCCGCGTTGACAATCGAGTCGCTGATAATGGCATTGCGCACCATCGCGCCCGCGCCAAGCGACACGTGGGGACCGAGTACGGTGTTCTCTACCTGCGCCCCCGCACCGATATAGACGGGCGGGATAATCACCGAATTCACAACCGTCCCATCGCGGCTGTGGCCATGCTCTAGCAGGTAGCGATTGGTGTCAAGCAGCGCATCAATCGTGCCGCAATCGCGCCACATCGACACAGTCTCAGCGCGAAAAACCTCGCCGCGATCGACCATAATCTGAATCGCATCTGCCAGATAATACTCGCCCTTGGTCTGGATGTTATGCTCCAGCATATAGGTAATCGCGTCCATTAGGCGGCGGGCCTCGGGCACATAGTAGAAGCCGACCACGGCCAGTTTTGACACGGGCGTGGTCGGCTTCTCCACAAGCCGCGTGACCTTGTCGGCATCGAGCACTGCCACCCCAAATCGGCTGGGATCATCGACCTCCTGGCAGTAGACGATGCCCTCACTGGGGTGCGTGTTCAGGTGGGCCTTGTCAATACCCACCAGGCCATCGCCAAAGACAACGAGCATCGGCCCGTCGGCGATGTCTTTGGCCAAGTAAATCGCATCAGACTGACCACGCATCTCCTTCTGCACCAAAAAGCGCAGCGGCATGGTGTAACGTCCACGTACATAACTCTCGATCTGATCACCCAAGTAGCCAGTCACACAGATCAGTTCGTCGATCTGTATGTCGAGCAGGTCGTCGATGATATGGGCCAGTACTGGCTTGCCAGCTACACTCACCAGGGGCTTAGGCTTACTGTAGGTATGCGGGCGCAGACGGGTGCCGAGTCCAGCGGTGAGGATCATCACTTTCATGAGCTAATTCCTTGTTCCACAGCCACATCCAGGACAACCACGACCGCAGGAGCCACTGGTTGGTGCAGCAGCCTCGGCCACCCCGCCCCCTCCCGAGGAGGCTCCCTTTGTGTGGGAGGCGAACACAGATATGCGGCGCTGCACGGACTCGCTATGACAAACTGGACATGTCACCCCGGCATCGCCCTGGCTCATTTGACGAAGGCGATCAAAGCGATTGTTGCAGGACAGGCAGCCATACTCGTACATCGGCATTACATCACCTCAACGGGACACGTATGGCATTCGCGACGCTTTAAAAATTATACCATGCTCATATGCACGCCGGGAATAGCACAATTGCTGAATTTTACAGCGTGATCTGTGCAATAGTGCCTAAGACATGGTTCAGAACAGCTTTACAGTGTGGCGGGGACGCGATGAGGCGAGGATGCGATAGCATCGCCTC
>CAIRFY010000391.1 GCA_903877945.1 uncultured Oscillochloris sp.
CGGGGGGGGAACCAACCAATGCATTGTCCCCCCCCGCAAGCGGGGGGGGAACCAACCAATGCATTGTTCCCCCCCGCAAGCGGGGGGGCTAGGGGGGGTACGTATGCCAAGAGTGTAAAGTAAACTCGGCCCCTCTGAAACCAACCATGCGGCTCCACCGCACACTGCCGCATGAAAAGAGCCACGGCTCTCGGCTATCGGCTATCGGCTATCGGCTATTTCCCTACCCCGCCCACGACAGGCCCGAGTCCGCGTCGAGGCGCAGGCCGGTAGTGAGGCGGCGGGCTGTGCCGGCGCGCAGCCCGCCGCTTGCGTCGGTGCTTAGGTCGGCCAGCCACAGATCAAAGCCGCTCTCGCCGGGGGCGATGGCGAGAAAGGCGATCTGCCGCCCGTCGGGCGAGAATACCGGGGCGCGTGCCGCGCCGACATCACTCAGGCGCAGCGGTGCCTTACCGCCCGCGAGCGATAGGGCAAAAATATCGGTGCGGGTGTCGTCGCGGGCGGCGAAGGCCAGCCAGCGCCCGTCGGGCGAGATTGCCGGGTCGTAGCCGGGGGTTGGCACGCCAGCTACGGGCGTGGCCGTATCACTCGTGAGATCCAGACGGTAGATCTGCTGATCCCCCGCTGCCCCGGAGCCAGCGCGCACAAAGAGCAGCGCATCACCAGAAGGCGTGTACACGCTGCGCCCGCAGTGGGCGACATCCGAAGCGTAGATCTGTTTCTGCTGCCCATCGCGTATGGGCAGTTCGTACAGACTCAGGTCGTACTCGGCGGCTGGATCGCCTGCGGGGGGGGCGGGCTGCGCCGCAACCACCAGCCGGTCGCCTGCGGGTGCCCAGGCCGGGTAGAAGGCCCAGGTACTCTCGTAGACTCGTTCCAAGCTGTTGATCGGCAGCCGCGAGCCATTTGTGGTGAGCTGAGACACCGGCGCACCCGCCGCGTCGGCGAGCAGCACGTCGCTGTAATCGTTGCCCCGCACCACATAGGCGATCCGGCTGCCATCAGGCGAGAAGGCGGGCTGGAAGGCATCGCCGTTACCAAGCAGCGCGCTGGCCTCGCGGCCACGCCACTGCCAGATCACGCCGCCACGCACAAACAGCAGCCGCCCGACAAGATCCTCGGCGCGGAAGGCCGCGTCCTTCGCAGTCGTGCCGGTGGTCGTCGCACGTACCCCAGGCCCGAGGTTTGGCGCATTCCCACCCCGGCTACAGCCCGCCAGAATCACCATCATCGAGATACTCAGGGCCAGGTGGGCGAACGGGGGCCAGATAAACGCGCTGGCCCGTGCGATCAGTTGCTTCTGCATGGTGAAGATCTGTCGTTGTCCCTAATGCGCTACGGCGCGACCTGACGGTACCTGCCACCGAAATAGAGCAGTGCGCTGCCAATCTCCTCTGCCTTCCACAGCGCCTCCACGTGCGCCAGGACGATGATGTGATCCCCGCCATCGAGAACCTGATCGGTGACACAAGCAATGGCCGCCATACAGTCATCTAGCCGGTGCGCCGAGCCGAGGGCGGTGAATGTCGGCTGGATGGCTGGCCCCGCCTGCCCCGCGAAGCAACGCGAAACTGCCTCCTGATCGTCACGCAGGATGCTCACCGCGAACCGCCCCGCCTCAGTGATCGCCCTCGCCATATGCGCCCGCCGATCCACGCAGACCAGCAGCAGCGGCGGGTTGAGAGAGACCGATGTGACCGAGTTTGCGGTCATGCCGTAGATCTTCGTGTCGGCCTCCGCGCTCACCACTGTTACCCCGGTGGCGAATAGGCCGATTGTCGTGCGGAATGTACGCTCATCTATCTCCATCGCATCCTCGTTATGTTACGGTGAATCGTGCAAATTTTTACCCATTATGCGCCAACTCCGTTCTTTTGTCGCATGGGGATGTTTCAATCCACGTACAAAATGCCGTGCTATAATGCCTCTCGTGTCCAAGCAATTTCATCGAATGCGATACGATGCCGTCTGTTACTGTGCGAGACGTCCTCCGCCTAGCACTGCCGCTTGGAACAATCACTGCCGCCGGGGCTGCGGGGATGGGTCGCCAGGTAACCTGGGTGGCTACGCTACGTGCGACCCTGCCCGCCTTCGCTGAGTTACGCGGCGGCGAGATCGCGCTACTCTCCGTTGAGGCTACCCAGGCTCTGGACTCGCGGCTCAGCTTGGCGATACTGGTGCGCCGTCTGGCCCAGGCTCCCGTGCCCGTGTCCGGGGTGGTGGCCCTTGGGTCAGTCACCGCCGAGGATGTCGCCGCCGCCGAAGAGGCGCGCCTCCCACTGCTCCAACTCCCCACGAGCGCCGACCTGCGCGAGGTCGAGCGCGAGATTACGCGCCTGATCACCGATTACGAGGCGCAGTTTGATCGTCGTGGGGCCCAGTTCTATGATCTGCTCACCCAACGCTCGCTGTCGGGGCAGGGTCTACCCGGCCTCCTCGACGCCCTCGCCGAACGCACCGGCCAGAGCGTGGCGTGTTATAGCCCCAACGGGGAGCTACGCACCCAGCGCAGCAAGGGCTCTGCCCGCATCGCGCTCCAGGCTCTGCGTCCACATGGCAAGGGCGAGGCGAACCTGCTCTATCAGCAGATCTGGGTTGAGGTGATCGGTTCGAGCGACTACCCCACCGGCTACCTGGCCATCGCCGGTAGCGACCTCGACGCCTGGGATCGTGAGGCCGCGATGCGCGGTGCTTCTGCCCTGGCCTTGGAGTTCGCCAAAGAGCAGGCTGTCCAGGCTGCCGAAGATCGCCTGCGCGGCGACTTTCTCTCAAATATCTTGGCCGGCCCGCCCTCTGACATGGCCGCCGCAATCCAGCGTGGTCAGGAACTCGGCTATAGCCTGACTCTGCCGCATATGGCGGTTCTCGTCAACTTGGAGGACGGCAGCCCTCAGGTTCTCAGCCGCATCGCCAGCAGCGTGCAGAGCGAACTTAGCCGCCGTGGGATCAACGCGCCGATCTCACGCCGCGATAGTAGCATCCTCACGATGATTCCGGTCAGCGGATCTTCTCGCCCCCGCGACGTTGTCGAGCAACTGCGCGAGCGGCTGGCTATTGATTACCCCGAGATCGCGGTGGCGATTGGTGGACAGGTCGGCGCACTCAATGAGTGGCGGCGCACTCTGGAGGAGGCCGAGCAGGCGCTGATTCTCGGTCGCCAGCTCTTCGGCATTGCCCACGTGCTGGCGTTTAGCGACCTCGGCGTCTACCGGCTGCTGGTGCGCCTGCGTGAGACGCCCGAACTCTGGACGTTCTACCGCGAGACGCTGGCGAAACTGGCGGATTACGACACCCGCCAGCGCGCCGACTTAATCAAGACTCTTGAGGCGTACTTCAGCCACCTGGGCAACTTGCGCGCAACCTCCGAGGCGCTCCACGTCCACCGTAACACCTTGCTCTATCGGATTGAGCGGATCAAGGAGATCAGCGGGATGGATCTCGATAACTCTGAGGAACACTTCACCCTCTGGCTGGCGCTGCGCGCCCACCGGGTACTCTCGACACTGGATGAGACGTAGGGACGCGGAATATGTCGATAGCCCAATAGGGTAATACTTTTCGAATATAGGGGGCTGTCGCCGCGCAGCCCTCACCCCCCAGCCCCCTCTCCCTCACGGGGAGAGGGGGAGCCGAGCGCATCCTGACGCCTCCTCGCCTCACACCCCGAGTCGCGCCAGTTCCTCCTCAACCACCTTCTCGTCGAGTTTCTTAAAGAGCGGCTTCGGCTGGCAGAGCGCCTGGCCCACCGGCAGTTCGCCGATCTCCCAGCGGCCAACCCAGGCCGTGTAGTCGCCGGTGAGGACGCGGTGACTGCTGCCGTTGGACTCGGTGTACTCCTTGAACTCCAGTGGCCCGGCGATATAGCCCGCGTAGCCAAGATACTCGTGGAGGCACTGGCTGCTGAAGGGCAGGAAGGGCGTGAAGAAGATCTTCAGGCTGTCCACGCAGCGCAGGGTGGTATACCAGATCGTCGCGGCGCGCTCACGATCCACCTTGATCACCTTCCAGGGCTCTTGCTCGCTCAGGTAGATGTTCACCAGGCCAGCCAGTCGCATAGCCTCGCTGATCGCCGCCTTGAAGCGGGCACCCTCCAGCAGTTCGCCGATACTGGCGAATCCGCCCTCGACATGGGCGATCAGGGCGCTGTCCGCCACCGTCAGTTCGCCCGGCTGCGGCACGTTGCCGAAGTTCTTAAAAACGTTGGTGAGCGTGCGGTTCACCAAGTTGCCCCAGGTGGCCACCAGTTCGTCGTTGTTGCGGCGCACAAACTCGGCCCAGGTAAAGTCGGTATCCTGGTTCTCCGGGCCAGCGATGGTCAGGAAATAGCGCAGCGAGTCGGCGTCGTAGCGACTAAGGACATCGTTGACATAGATCACGATCCCGCGTGAGCTAGAGAACTTCTTGCCCTCCATCGTCAGGAACTCGCTGGAGACGACGTTGTACGGCAACTGGAGGTTGGCTTTCCCTTCGCCATACACGCCGCCCGCGCCATAGCCAAGCAGCATCCCCGGCCAGATTACCGTGTGGAAAACGATGTTATCCTTGCCCATGAAGTAGAAGTGCCGCGCCCGCTCGTTCTGCCACCAGTCGCGCCACGCCTCGGGTGTGCCCCGGTTGTGCGCCCACTCGATACTGGCCGATAGATAGCCGATCACCGCGTCAAACCAGACATAGATCTTCTTGTCGTCGCGGTCGGCGTACTCGGGCAGCGGGATCGGCACGCCCCAGTCGAGATCGCGGGTGATCGAGCGCGGCTTTAGTTCCTTAATAAAGTTGAGCGAGAAGCTACGCACATTTGGTCGCCAGTGCTCCTGGGCCTCGATCCAGGTGCGCAACTGCTCACCGAAGGCCGGTAGATCGAGCAAAAAATGCTCGGTTTCCTTAAAGATCGGCGTGGTACCGTCCACCTTCGAGCGCGGGTCAATCAGATCAATCGGGTCGAGCTGGTGACCGCAGGAATCGCACTGGTCGCCACGGGCGTCCTTGTAGCCGCAGATCGGGCAGGTGCCCTCGACGTAGCGGTCGGGTAATGTGCGGCCAGTAGCGGACGAGAAGGCACCCAGGGTTTCTTGGCGCAGGATGTAGCCTTTATCGTAGAGCGTCTTGAAGAGATCCTGAGTGACGCTGTAGTGGTTCTGGGTCGTTGTGCGGGTGAAGGTGTCGTAGCTCAGGCCCAGGTTAAGTAAATCATCGCCGATCACTGCGTTGTAGCGATCGGCGATGTCGCGGGCGGACACGCCCTCCTTATCGGCGGCAAGGGTGATCGGCGTACCGTGTTCATCAGTGCCGCTGACCATCAGCACGTGGTTGCCGCGTAGGCGATGGAAGCGGGCGAAGATGTCGGACGGCACGCCGAACCCGGCCACATGGCCGATATGACGCGGGCCGTTGGCGTAAGGCCACGCCACCGCCACGAGGATATGCTCGGGCATAGGAACCTTTCTTCCCAATGCAAAATGCAAAATGCAAGATGCAAAATGCACAAAGGAACATTAGGTTATGTGAGCCGATGATAGCACACTCGTTATCCAGGGCTGCGCCCAATGCCGTGTTTTCACGTATGTTTGGCGGCTTTACCTCCAAATATGCATGAAAACGCTTTGGGGTGGCTTCGGCCATCCTCACCTACCTGCCGCAGCCACCATGAAACGAGTTACACATCTGGCGGGTTTCACCTATCCCGCCGCTTGCAAAGCTCCAACCATTGTCATATTATACCGTTAGACGAGGTTTCAGGTGCCAGGTTTCAGCTTTACAGTGTGGCGAGGATGCGACGAGGCGACGAGGCGACGAGGCGATGCTATCGCATCCTCGCGTCCTCGCGTCTCCGCCACACTGTAAAGCTGTTCTGAACCTTGTCTTAGGCATGTTTCAAAATGGGTACATTCAGCTTTACAGTCTTGCGATGAGGCGATGAGGCGATGAGGCGATGAGGCGATACGGAACGCCTCACCGCGTCATCGTTTCATCGCTGAACTGTCACGCTGGATTGAACCATCCCTTAGATATTGTAGCGGACTGGTCGCATCTGAACAAGGAATTTCGCTCGCATGCAAGAACTCCCCGGCAGCTCCAACCTGACAATTGCGATCATTCTGATTGTCGCTGGCCTGCTCGCGCTAGTGGTCGTCTTCTTCCTCGTGAGGCGCCTGCGGCAACGCCAGCCCTCGATCGAGGAGGCGCTCAGCGCCTCGCCTAGCTTGACCGGCCAGGTTGACTATACCTCGTTGCCCATCGACGAAGAGCCGACCGGCTGGCGCGAGCGATTCACCAACCTCTCGCTCGCCAGCAAGATCCTGGTCGTCCTCGTGCCGATTCTAGTCGTCCTCGGCATTATCGTTTTGGTGCTTGCCCTCTCGAAGGAACAGCCGAAACTTGCCCCAACCCCCATCCCTGTGCCGGTTAGCCTGACGGTGACGAAGGCTGAAATTACGGGGGTTAAACCGGAGATCAAGCTCGGTGTGGCCGCTGAAACTACTGGCTTGAGCGACGGTACTGAGGTGACGGTGGAACTCTTGGCGGACGGCACCCCCTTCCCCTACTTGCGCCCAGAAGAAGCGAAGGGTACGGTTCGGCGCGGGCTGGTCGAGATCCGGCCTCGAAAACTGTCTGCGACCTCAAACGCTCAGCCAGACGTGAAATACACGGTTCGGGTGAGTACCGTCGATGGGCAGGCCACCGGCGAACTGGCCCTGACGGTGATGCCTCAGTTTAAGGCCGCATTCCTTGGGATACTTCCTGGCGAGGAACCGACGCCGACTCTCGTGCCGACCTCAGAGCCGACCGTGCCGCCGACCGAGATCCCGGCGACCACTGATGTAACGCCTGAGCCGACTGTCACGCTGCCCACGACGCCTCCCACCACGCTGCCCACGACGCCTCCCACCACGCTGCCCAGCGGTACCGAGGTGATTATTCGGCATGGCGGTAATGTCCGCGCCATGCCTGTCGTGACCTCTAAGAATCGCGTCGGCGGGGTGGACGCGGGCAATAAGGTGCAGTTGATTGAGCAGACTCCCAACGGCCAATGGTATCGCATCCGCTTCATCAACACCGACGATAAGAAGGAGCAGGTGGGCTGGGTCAGCGCCTCGCTGATCACCCTCACCGCCAACGACAAGGCGAAGATTCCGGTGGCGACGATTGTTAGCGTCTTCAAAAATGGCGCGGTGTATGAGCGGCCCGATGGGAAGAGTACCGAAAAAGACCGCGTGAACATCGGTGAGGTTGTGGAACTCAAGCAGAAGAAGGCCACCGGCGATTGGTACGAGGTCACGAATGTGCGCGGGTTCAGCGGTTGGGTGCAAGCCAGCCTGCTCGGCATTCCGCCGGGGGTCGCGGCGAAGGTACCTGTTGCTCCCTAGCAACCTTATGTTCTCAGCGAGCGCGCTAAGCAGTGCTTGGCGCGCTCGCTGATAGCACCCATATATGCAAATACGTGACAGACAGAGCCTCCACAACATCCCCTTGGTCTTCTTCGACCTTGAGACGACAGGGCTTGATCTGGGTGACGGACATCGGGTGTGCGAAGTGGCAATGCTGCGGATGCGCGGTGGCCTGGTTGAGGATTATGTAGGTGCCCTGACCCGCCCAGGCCGTCGGCTCGACCCGCAGGCGGCGGCGGTCAACGGGTTCACGGATGCCGAGCTTGCGGCTGCCCAGCCGTTCTCTGCGGTAGCCGGTCGGGTGATCGCACTCTGCCGGGGCGCAGTGATGATCGCGCACAACCTCCCCTTTGATATGGCCTTCCTCAGTGCCGAACTGGCTCGCATTGGCAGCCCAGCCCTCAGTAGCCCGGCGCTTGATACGCTCGCCCTGTCCCGCAGACTGCTGCGCCGATCATCGTACAGCCTGGCATCGCTCGCCGCCGCCCTCCAACTCCCCACGCCCTCCCATCGTGCCCTGGCCGATGTACTCGCCCTGCGCGGCCTCTTTAGCCACCTCCAGTCGGCGATGGTTGAGCTTGGGGTGGTCACGCTCGGTGACGCAATGCGGCTTGAGCGTGGCCTGCTCCCCGGAATGCCTGAGCTTGGTGCCCCCCCGCTGATTGCTCGCGCTCTCGCCGAGGGCCGCACCCTGGTTATCCGCTACCGATCCAGTGGCACCCCCGAGTCGATAACCCGCACCATCCGGCCGCTCTACCTCACCCGCGAACCTAGCGGCACCTACCTGCGCGCCTACTGCGAGCTGCGCCAGAATATACGTTCATTCGTTCTGGATAAAATTGAGGAGGTAGAACTCCAGTAGCGGTGAGGCATCGCCGCCTTAAAAGGTGAGGCGATGAGGCGATGAAGTGAGGACGCGCCCGTATCGCCTCATCGCCAGTAGGTTTGGGGTCGGTAGCCGATTCTGTCTAGTAGTGCCAATACGCACATCGTGACGGTCGTATGTCCCGATGCTGTGCTACTCAATCCTCTCTGCTTCCTCTGCCGGAGCCTCCGCAGGCGCAGATGAGTCGACGGCGGTAATAATCCCCCCAAGCTGGAGTACGGCCTCGCGCACCTCTGCGGCGGCTGATTTCCAGGTAGCCCGAAACTTCGGGTGCGCCTTTACCAGCATCGGCTCGCCGAAGCGCACGGAGACTTTGAAAGGTCTCGGCATCACCTTGCCCTTAGGCATCACCCGTGCCGTGCCACTGAGGTAGGTTGGGATCACCGGTGTGCCAGGGAAATCAGCGATCAGCCGACCGATCCCACTGTAGAAGGGGCCGAGTGTGCCATCTTTGCTGCGCGTGCCCTCGGGGAAGAGCAGCAGGGCGTAGCCCTCACGCAGGGCCCGTGAGGCGTGACGTAGCGGATCCTGCCTGCCGTGGCGGTCACGCGAAATGGGAATGGCGTTGAAGAGGACACGCGAGAAGAACTGCCACGGCCCGCCCTGGAAGAAGTAGTCCTGGGCGGCAGCGGCGACAAATCGCTTGCGGGCGTGGCGTGGAAGTGCGCTGAAAATGACGGCGGTATCGGCATGACTGTTGTGGTTGGCCACAATAATGAACGACCCCTCAGTGGGAATGCTTTCTGCGCCCTCGACCCGTGGGCGTAGGTACAGGCGGACAAATGCCAGGAAGAGGCTGGGCACAAAGCGCGCCGCGATATGGCGGCTACGGTAGAAACTCATGGTTCGCTCCACAAACCCGGGTTGCATTCTCGGCGCACCAGTGCGCCGACTAACGACGCAGGTATTGTACCGCAATGTCAACGGCAGATGGCTATTGCCCGGCCCGTGAACGGGCGGGCTCTGGTCTGCAAAGGCCGCCTACGCGGCCTGAGTCAGTCCGCGAAGGCAGGCTTCGCAGACCAGAGCCGGGGACTTCAGCCCCTCGGTTCTCGGAGATTCACGTCTCCGAACTCGGCCCACTATAATACAGTTGTGTGCTACCGCCATAGGCCGCATTGACTGGAGCTAGGTTCAGCAGTGCGTGTGAGAAGACGCGGCAGCACAGGTGAGGAACGTCATAAGGGATTCGCAAAGGAGCAGGCCCTATGGGCAAGGACACACTGACAGTTACAGACAACCGCACGGGCAAGACCTACGAACTGCCCATCGCGGACAACACCATTCGGGCGGTTGATCTGCGCAAGATCAAGACGTCTGAGGAAGATTTCGGACTCATGTCGTATGACCCGGCCTATATGAATACGGCCGAGTGCAAGAGTACGATCACCTTTATCGACGGCGATAAGGGCATCCTAGAGTACCGGGGCTACCCGATTGAGCAACTCGCTGAGAAGAGTACCTACCTCGAAACCGCCTACCTGCTGATCTACGGCGACCTGCCCACGAAGGAGCGTCTCGACTGGTGGGCCAATCGGATCAGCCGACACACCTTCATCCACAACAACCAGGTTGAACTGATCCAGGCATTTCGCCACGATGCCCACCCTATGGGTATCCTGATCAGCGCCCTCTCGGCGATGTCCACCCTTTTCCCCGAGGCCAAGGAAGTCGAGAACGCGGAAGTGCGCGAGAAGCAGATCTGGCGCATCCTTGGCCAGATTCCTACACTTGCTGCTTTCGCCTACCGTCACCGCATTGGGCGACCGTTCAACTACCCCGACAACTCGCTCAGCTACACCGCCAACCTGCTGTACATGATGGACTACATGAACCAGCGCGACTATGCGGTGAACCCGGTGCTGGCCAAGGCGCTCGACGTCCTCTTTATCCTCCACGCGGATCACGAGCAGAACTGCTCGACGGCGACCATGCGCGGTGTTGGATCAAGTCGGGTCGATCCCTACTCGGCGCTCTCGGCGGCGGTGGCGGCGCTCTACGGCCCGCTCCACGGCGGTGCCAACGAGGCGGTCATCTATATGCTCCAGCACATTGGGAACGTGAAGAACGTCCCTAGCTTTATCGAGCGAGTGAAGAAGGGCGAGGGCCGTCTGATGGGCTTCGGCCACCGGGTCTACAAGAACTACGACCCGCGTGCCAAGATCATCCGCAAGGTGGCCTACGAGGTCTTTGAGGCTACTGAAGCTAACCCGCTGCTGGAGATCGCCGTCGAGCTAGAGCGGATCGCGCTCCAGGACGACTACTTCATCTCGCGGAAGCTGTACCCGAATGTGGACTTCTACAGCGGTCTGATCTACCAGGCCCTGGGGTTCCCGATTGAGTACTTCTCATTCCTGTTCGCCATCCCCCGCGCCGCCGGCTGGCTGACCCAGTGGGTCGAGATGCTCAACGACGATGAGCAGAAGATCATGCGCCCGCGTCAGATCTACCTCGGCCATACCAAGCGCGATTACATGCCGATTGATGATCGTTAGACAAGGTTCAAACTAGCTTTACAGTTTGGTGGGGACGCGGGGACGCGAGGACACGAGGATGCGATAGCATCGCCTCGTCGCATCCTCGTCTCATCGCCAAACTGTAAACCTGAAACCTTGTCTAAATAGGTTATACTGCGGAAGTACCCCCGCAATGATACCTGCGCCCGTGCGCTGTGAACTCTGATGCGTGAGTTGCTGAGCGCAGCCTATACCTATTACCTCGCCAACCAGGAGCGATTCACGACCGAGTTGGGCCGTCATGTGGCTTTGAGTGGTAGCGCTCTGGCAATTAGTTTGAGTATCTGCATCCCGCTTGGGATCTGGGCCGCTCGCCATGCGACCATCGCTCAGTATGTGATCAATGCGGTCGGCGCGTTGCGGCTCATCCCCAGCCTGGCAATCCTGTTTCTGGTACTGCCCTACCTCGGCACCGGCTTTAGCTCAGCCCTGATCGCTCTGACCGTCCTTGCCCTGCCGCCGGTGCTGATCAACGTGTACGTCGGCATCCTGGGCGTCGAACCCGCCGTCGTTGAGGCTGCGCAGGCGATGGGGATGACTACTCGCCAGCAGTTGCTTCAGATCGAACTGCCTCTGGCCCTGCCGGCGATCATCGCTGGTGTACGCATCGCCACGGTTGAGGTTATTTCGAGCGCGACCTTGGCCGCATTTATCGGCGGGGGTGGACTCGGCATCTTCATTACCCGTGGATTTGCTATCTTTGAGCCGCGTATTATGCTCGTCGGCGCGATCCCGGTCGCAGTGCTGGCGCTGATCAGTGAACTGATCCTCGGCCTCGTTGAGCGGTGGGCATCCCCGCACCGCTCGGGCCGCGTATCATAGGCAGACGCCCTGGATAGAGGAGATTCCATGAAGTACCTGTCCGCCCCACTCCGCGTCGGTCCGCTGTTGCTCGCCCTCGCCTTGCTGCTCGCAGCCTGTGGCAAGCCTACCGCGACCGCCCCGGCAACGACCGCCCCGGCAACGACCGCCCCGGCAACGACCGCCCCGGCAACGACCGCCCCAGTAGCAGTCGCAACAGACGCCACCGCCCCGGCAGCGACCGCCCCGGCAGCAACCGCCCCGGCAGCAGCCAGCGGGGCCACGATCAAGATCGGCTCGAAGAACTTCACCGAGGCCATCCTGGTGGCCGAGATGTATGCCCAGGTGCTTGAGGCAAACGGGTTCACGGTTGAGCGCAAGTTCAACCTGGGCGCTACGCCCATCGCCCAAGCCGCCATCGTCGCGGGCGACATCGATCTCTACCCCGAGTACACCTCCACCGGCCTGCTCGAAGTGCTCAAAGCGAAGTCCATCGCCGATGCCAAGGAGATCCTGACGGCGGTGCGCAAGGGTTACGAAGAGCAGTTCAAGCTGACGTGGCTCGATGCCTCGCCCTTCAATGACACGAATACCTTCGCTCTCACCAAGGCCAAGGCGACCGAACTAGGCGTCAAGACCTTCTCCGATCTGGTGCCGCTCTCGGGCAAGCTCAAGCTGGGTGGCCCGCCCGAGTTCCCCGAGCGCGAGGACAACAAGGCCATGCTGGCGCTCTATGGCTTCGATCCGAAGTTCGGCGGCACAAATTTTGTCCAGCTCGACGCGGGTAGCCTGCGCTACGAGGCTCTGACTCGTGGCGATGTCGATGTGATCCTGGCCTTCGGCACCGACGGCCAGCTCAACGGACTTGGGCTGACCACGCTTGAGGACGACAAGCACGCCTACCCGATCTACCAGATCGCGCCGGTAGTGCGCCAGGATGTTCTGGCCGCTAACCCCAGCATGGCGGCGATCCTGAACAAACTGGCCCCCGCGCTCACCGACACGGTGATGTCGGGCCTGAACTGGCAGGTGGACGGGCCGGACAAGAAGGAGGTTGCCGCCGTCGCGACCGCGTTCTTGAAGAGCCAGAGCCTGGTGAAGTAGTTCGCACCCAGAGGGGTGAGGCAGCGCCAGTGGCGCTGCTTTACCCCTACTAAGACTGTGTCGCCGGACAGCCCTCACCCCCCAGCCCCCTCTCCCAGAGGGAGAGGGGGAGTATTCCGCACCAGAATGTGATC
>CAIRFY010000392.1 GCA_903877945.1 uncultured Oscillochloris sp.
ACACTACAGGGTGTGAATGGCGGGATTGAACCTCTTGGGCAAGAATCTCATTACACTCCCTTCGCGCTTAGTACTGCGGCAATCACTGCCTGCTCATGTGTTCCCAGCCACGGTTGTGGCACCCGCACGAGGCGCCAGCCCAGGAGACGGGCCGCATTATGCCGCTGGAGATCACGCTGCCATACCGCAGCGTCATTCATCCAGCGATCAGGGTCAACGAGGATGAGGGCCAGTCCACGGGTGTTATCATGGGCGAGCAGGTCGAGATGCGTTCCGTCGCTGAGGACGATTCGGCCACCTGCGTGTAGTCTCTGGTCTTGTGCGGAGATGCGCGCGACAAAGGCGTGTGCCTCAGGCGGGATGGTCAGATACTCCACCGGCAACTCGCGAAGCTGACGGAGCTGATCCCCGGTCATCGCAAGTGCTTCGCGAACAAGAGCGATAACATGATCTGGCCGCCCAATGACATCCCGATACGTGAACTCCAGAAGGTGACGACCACTTCCTTCAATGCTGTTGCGGCGGTCGAGATCCTCCACAATACGGGCGACTGTGTTGGTGTGAAACGCTCGTCCGTCGGTCTGGATCACTAACGGTGGTTGGTCATACGTGAAGTCGGCCCGCGTGATGTAGCGGTTATCACTCGTTCGCAGAATCTGCTGCGTGGTGGGGAGTGGCAGCCCTGCCTGTTGGAGCAAGGCGTAGAACGTCTCCTCAAGAAATGACTCAAATCGCGTGCGATCGGTGCGCGATGGGAGCGAGATGGCTTCACGTACAGCGGCCAGTTCGTCGAGCGCGTGCAGCACCAGTTGTTTGTCGAGCAGGGCGTGATCGCGCTGGTTCCAGAACTCTTTCAGGCATCGGTAGCAGGCTCGCTTACATTCACACGCACGCAGATGCTGGGCGACAAGCGCCGCCGCCTGTGGGAGTGACCTGGCGGTGCGCCAGAGATAGCCCGTTCCTCCTGGCATCGTATCGTACAGAACAAGGGTCGTGTGCCGTTTGTCGTCCACATAGGTGCGGCGAACGAATGAGGCGATCTCCGTGGGGCCGATGTAGAGTTGGCGCTGCATCCCTAGCTTCAGTGCCTGGGCAAAGGTGACGATCCACGCCTCATCGGTGGCGACATCCTCCGCGAGAGGAATTTCGATGACATCGCCCTGTATGGCGGCCCGTAAGTGGAGTTCTTTGACGATGCGGTCGCTGTTGTCGGAATCCCAGGTGACGACGCTACAGTTCGGCATATGGCCGGTAATACTCGCCCCTCCGTCCGCATGGTCAGCGCTGCGCGAATCGCGCCAGCGTCCACATTCCAGGCAGACCATGAAAGCGGTGGGCAGATCGTCTGCACGTCCCTTGAGCCCGTGATTATAGATCTCGATGGTGCGGCGACGGCTATATTCGACGAGCCAGCGACCATAGGCAAAGGTGGTATCCCGAGGGTCTGGCTCCTGATCATGATCGCGCAGGTAGTGGACAACCTCGTAGCTCTCGCGTGTGCGGTACTCGTCTTCCTGGGAGATGGCGTCTCCGACCGTGCCGCGACATGCCTCGTAGTCAATCACCCGTGCGCTCTGGAGCGCCTTGTGGCAATGCGGGCATGCCAAGGCCAAGGGGTCTTCGGTCGCATAGCTACACTGTTCACACCGCCGGTAGGTTCCCGCGTTGGCTGTGGGATCCTCGCGTGAGCCGCCTTTGAAGTAGACCCGCTGAACCTGCACTTTGCGCCCGCCCACGTAGACGATGTTCCCCGGCGCATACTCGGTGATGCCGACGGCGGCGGACTGCGTGAGTTCACGCTCCTTATCGTAGCGCAGGCTCACCACATCACCCGAGAATCCGTAGCGTGGCAGAAATCCCACTCGTGCGAGGTAGCTGAGCGGGTAGTAGCGCCGATCTTTTTCCAAGGCCATAAGCGCGCCGTTCAGTCGCTTCTCGCGCTCTTGCTCAACGGAGGTAGGCCGAATCTTTTGGCGGCTTTTACGCAGCTCTGCGTAGATCTCGCGGTAACGTCGGCACCAGTGTTCAAAACCTGCACGCAGACCACCAACAAACTCACGCACGCGACCATCCACATAGTCGGGGGTGAGCCAGCCCAGCCCGCCTGCTCCCCGTTCGCGGACAAATGCCTCGGCCACCGACTGGTTAATGCTCGTCCCACGTCGCGCCAGTTCCTCCTGGAAAGGCATGAACACATCCTCGCGCAGGTCGCCTTCCTCTGTGCGGATCTCCTCCCACCTCGTAGGAACTTCCGTATCCAGCTTTTCCAGAATGAGTGAGTTAATATGGCGGTCAATGACAACATGGTTGTCGAGCATGAAAAGCGGTGGGCGGATCGCGCCGCTGATCATCTCGTCTGGGTGCTGAAAGAAATAGCTGTCGTGCGGGCCTTGCCCCGCATGGGCCAAGATGAGAGCAATACGACGTTTGCGCCCGGCACGCCCGGCGCGCTGCGCGTAGTTCGATGGCGTCGGCGGAATATTGCGCATCAGCAGAGCCGAGAGATCACCAATATCAACCCCCAGTTCCATCGTTGGCGTACAGACGAGAGCATTGATTCGTCCGGTCTTAAACTGTCCTTCGATCTTGACCCGCTCGTCGTTATCGAGCTGCCCGCTATGCTCAACCGGATACAGCCGCTCGATATTTCCGGCGCTGTAGATGTGTACATAGAAGCTCTCGTCCGGGTTGGGCGTATACGGCTGAGGCATGCCGGGACAGCGGTAGGTCGCACATACCGGCACCCCTTCGGGAGATCGCACGTTGGAACTGCGCACCTGCCCACAGGTGGGGCAGCGATAGCGATCACCTACGGTGGTGAGTACGATGCGCTTCTCGTCAATCTGATACCCCTTGGTGGTGAGTTTGCCGTATGCCGCAGAGATGCGGCCAACCGATTGCTCTTTGATATGCCCGCGCTGCGCCAGAAGGGCGACGATGCGATCAATCACGCCGGTCACCGCCACAGGGCTGAGCTGTGGAAAGGAGCGTGTGATCAGATCGTAGATCGCCGTCCTGCGCGCAGCGGGCGTGTCTTTGTTGTACCACGCAAAGACCGTCGCAACATCGTTGCGTTTGTACTTTGTGGCGGCGAAGGCAACCGGGCGGCGAGTCTCGCGGGTCGGTCGCACTTCTTTGTTGAGTACCGGGGTTGACTTTGTATCCAGGTAGTCGCGGAAAGGGCCGTAGTTCACCGCTTGGCGCACGCGCATCTGGTCGAGGAAGGTGTGGAGTAGGGTATGCAGCTCCTTCGCCGATGTCAGGCCGACGGTCGCAAAGTCCTCCAGGGCTGCCGCTGCGGTCTCATCGAGATGCTCGTAGGCAACCGTCGTCAGACCTTCCCGTTCAAGCGAGAAGCGACTCGCTGCACGGTCGGTGAACTCAACGGTGAGATCCCATTGCAGCCGCTTGATAATCTGGGCGAGCTGTGAGCCGCTGATTGATACGTCCGCCTCAAAGAATCCATCCTCAAGGTACTCAACATCGGAGAGCAGATTCGCGGCGTCCACTTCGCCGCGCCGATCCCGCGTGGCGGTAAACACGGTTCGCGCCAGATCCGGCAATGCAATCGGGCCATGACCCGCTCGCTCATGCTCGCGCAGGGTCTGATAGACAATCTGGCGCTGCGTGAAGACCTGATAGCGGTCGCGCAGGTAGCCCGCCTGTTGCGCGGTGTCTTGGCGACTATCCGCGAAGATCAAGAGCCGCTTCTCACCTGGCCCGCCGTCCGCTGATGACTCCAGGCACGGCATGAGGCTTTGCGTAAGCACGGCAATCGAGGGGGCGGCACCGCTGCGGAGCGGCGTGATGATCTCACGTCGGCGACCCCGTCCTCGGGCCTGACAGACCGGACATGTGCTGCCGTGAAGAAAGGCCATGAACACCGGCAGCGGCTCGCCGGTATAGCCAGAACAATCTTTGTTGATACAGCGGCGGTCGCCACCGTCATCTGGACGCGCATCGAGGCAGTGCGGGCAAACCAGATAATCACGGCCATGAAATGGGGGCAGGTCGTCTCCCTCACCCTCCTCATCGCCCTCGTTCACGGTGACCCCAACACTCTTGGGCATCAGGAACATCCGCTCGTGCCCCTCCATGTCGCTTTCAGCCTGGAGCCGCACCGCTCCGATCATGTCAATCGAGAGTTTGTTGGCGGGGCGGCGCGTACCCTTTTTGTCGTAGAGCGCCACATCAGGGACGCGAAAGAGGGCGATGCGGTAATCGGCCCCGCAGGAGCGGCAGAGTCCCAGGGTCAGCGCACGCGCCGGATCTGACTCTGCGTGGCTACAGACGCTGGCCCCGTCGGTCAGCAGTTTCTCGCAGCGATGATCCAGACAGACGCCCAGCGGGGTCAGGCTGCGCACAATCTGGTGAATTTTGGGCCGAAAGCGCGGCAGAAGCTCACCCTGATCATCGCGACGAAGGGCGACGCTGCCCAGGAGCAGCAGCGCCATCACCTCACGCTCGATCTGCTCTCGGCTGCACCCGATCCGGCCGGGAAGACTCCCGTACTCACGGGCGACATCTGACATGGCCCGGGGGCGAAGCAGCAGCCGCTCAAGTTCGGCAAAAGACCGAAGCTCGCTGATTGCGCGATAGAGCGCCACTCCGACATCCTCATCGCCTTCTAGAGTAATACCGAGGACGGCATGGGCCAGGTGGCGAATCTGCGCAGGTACGTCTGGATCGAAGCCGTGGAGATCCGCGCTGCTCAGTGTGGGGGGCGGGTGAAGTTCTCTCTCCGCAGGTTGGCGCGGCTCTTCATACTGCTCCTGGACGAGTGCGTCAGCAGCGAATGGTTCGCCAAACAACTCGGCGGCGAATTCGAGCAGGCGAACCTCACCCGATTGGTCACCTGCGCTCACAACGGTAGCACTGGTGCCGATACAGATAAGTTCGCCGGGACGCAGCCCAGTATGCTCCTTGAACCGCCGAATCAGGCACGCGACTTCGGCACCGAGGATGCCCGTGTAGGTATGAACCTCATCAAGGACGAGATAGCGCGGTTTGACGCCCTGGAAAATCTTCTGGTCTTGCTTGCGCAGCAGCAGCAGTTCAAGCATCACATAGTTAGTGAGCAGAATCTGCGGTGGGTCGGCCCAGATCTCTTGGCGGGTGTAGCGCTCCTCGGCAGGCGAACCGGGCGGGCGGGGCAGCCCGCGCTCGATGGCGTCTTGGTCGTTAAAGGGCGTATCGCCGCTGTAGCGTCCGAAGGTCACACCCGTGCCCGCCAGCAGACGGCGCAGGCGCTCAAGCTGATCGTTGGCCAGGGCGTTCATCGGGTAGATGAGCACCGCCCGCACGCCGCGCTCGTCCTGGTGGCGCAGGCAGTCATCCACGATGGGCAGCAGAAACGCCTCCGTCTTCCCTGAGCCGGTTCCTGTGGCGACAATCGTGTTTCGGCTCGACCCCACCGCGATGCCGAGTCGCCGCGTCGCTGCTGCTTGGTGGGCGAAGATGGCATCAAAGCCCCAGTGCGCGTGTGTCACCAGGGAGCCAAGCACGCCATCCGCCACTAGCTCGCTCAGGCTCCCGCCGCTAAGGAAAGGTCGGGCCAGTGAGACAAACGCCTCCTGCCAGAGCAACTTTTCCGTATCAATCAGGTGCCCGATCCGCGCCTTCAGCGCAGGGTCGCGCACAAGGAAGCTGGTTTCGATATAGTGTCGGTAGTCCTCGCGGACGGACTCGGCGGCGGCAAAGGGTTGCATGGGTGTTCCTCTACGCTAGGCAACTGGTTACGGTCGCACTACCAATTTGCCCCATCTGTATCAGCGCCGACCGTGCTCGTACGAACGATTACATGACGCACACTTGAGTCGCTGGTTAGTCGGATCAACATCAAAGAAGTCGTCTGATGTGTCGGAGAAGGTGATCTTAGTTACATACACATCGTCACCCTGGCACCAGCGACCGCAGTGATTGACCCACCAACTGTTGTTGCATGTCGGGCAGTGATATTTACCTTCCCATTCAGTTTTTTTGCCATTGGGACGGTCAGGTTTAGGCGTATGAACCGCACATATCGGCCGGGCAGGCGGATCATGATTCCAGCAGATGTCATAGATGCCAAGGTGCATTCGCATAAACATCGTGAAGAGGCGCCGCAGATTCACGACATGCAAGGCATGGCTGTTGGGGACGAGCGGGATGGCTCCATATTGATTTCTGTGACCGGCTGAGCCGTAATCGCGAAAGCGCCTTTCGTCATCGTGTGAATGGACGATAAAGGCGGCACGGATTACCTGGCGTAGCGTATCAACGCCTTCCAGTTCGATCCATGGCCCTTCGCGCTCTGATCGTCGCTGGAGTCGCAGGTATTTCTGATGGGCGACTTCCTCAACATCTGCCTCGTACGGCCAGCAGCCGGGGGCGTCATAATCGCGATACTTAGCGTCGATGATGAGAATGAATCGTTCATCACCATAGATGAACTCGACCATAATATCTGGGCAGAGCCCGCCAGTACTCCCGCCTATTCTTGGCTCGTAGGATAGCTCTACACGAACAACACCGCCAGCAAATCCGTAGATTTCCGAGTCACCGATAAGGAGCAGGCGCGATCCTGGGCAAAACCTGAAAGAGCGCCCATCAATCATCGACTCGATACCAGCAGACTGGGGTTCGGGGGCGAATCCTAACCGGCGAAGCTCCAGATAAACCTGGAGGAACACCCAGTACTCGTACAGCTTTGAGGTGCGCTCAATCGGCACGTGGTCGAGCATGGCCTCGAACCGCTGTTGCTCGTCGGCCTGCACATCGCGTCGAACCGTGCCATAGTGTTCGTACAGAGCGTTGTACGCCGGGTCGCGCAGCAGGACAAGTGTTGGGCTTACCCTGAAGGCCGGGTCAGAAGTTACCCCTTCGAGAAACGGTCGCCGTCGCAACGTCTGGACTTCGCGGGCATAGCTTGTTGCATCGGCACGGTACTGTGGTAGCTGCTCGTCGTAGACATGCGTGAATTCCCGATGTAGTTGTTCGAGTTGAGCGATCTGTTGCCGACGGAATTCCTGGCGTTCTCTGGCACCATCTTCACGTAACATATCGGGGGCGGTGCGGAGATCTGCAATACGGCGAGTTACTTCCCCCATGCGCTGGGTGAGGACGTGGGCGAATCGCTCCGGCAAATCGTCAAGATAGCGTAGGAGCCAGTCGAAGATGTGGATCAGAAAGCGATTTTCGTAGAGGTCGTAGCGCTCGACATGGGTGTAGGTGAGGGTTTTGCCATCCCGGCTATCTCCGTGGATTGCCTGCCAACGTATCGTGCAGGCATCAACCCGGCGTGCCCGTTCCTCGCGCTCCATACCGTACTGCTTGCCAACGGTGCGATGTGGTGCGCGCTCAATGGCGGCGATGTCATTTTTCAGTTGCTCTATATAGGCCCTGATGGTTCGGAGTCGGCGATCATAGAAGTCTACGAACACATAGTGCCGTGACTCCTCATTTGAACGCACGGCAGTCGCATCCTGTGAGGCAAGCGAGATCAGGTATTTGAGATCCTGGATGAGATAGCGGTACTGCTCAACAGAGAAGTGCCCGCGCATAATCGCCAGATACCCTGTGGCGTACTGTTTGCCTTGGAAGAAGATGGTGATCGCAACCTCGCCGATCCGACCGTGTTCGCTTTTGTTTGCACCAAAGGTGAAGCTATTCCCTCGCCGCTTAAGCCACTGCCCATCCACAGACATCTTGAAATCACGTACATCAACATCCGACGGGAGATGGAGGAACAGCGGGTAAGACTCGTACTCGCCGATCTCCAATGGGTCGCCTGAGAGTGTGCCCAGGTACTCCTTGTGCTGGTTACAGACCTCAATCGTCCACATGGCGGAAGATTTCCCAGTAGTTGAGCGGGTTCATCTGCTCCAAGATCTTAATCTTCTCGGCGGCCCGCTCGTAGCGGTCATCGCAGAAGTCACGTAGCTCGCTGAACATCCGGTCGTGAGCCACGACACGAATGCCGCGCAGCTTGGGTAGCACCTTCTGAACAATCTGGATATCAACGATGTCGTCAGCCTCAACCCCGGTGAAGATGCCTCCCTCGAGTGCGCTGGCACAGTAGTCTTCGATCTGGCGCTTGACGCGGTGGCCAAAATGGAAGCCGCCAATCTTGAGGATGCGGTTGATCTGATCGAACCATACGCTATCTAGTGGTACGTCCCCTCGTATTAGTCGGTACTCCGCGAGCTGTGTTGTTGTGAGCTTGGTCGGCGGGAGCGGTGTCCTGTCGGTGGGCACGTCTGCGAAGGACACGTGCTCGAACTGCATGATCTGTATACGATCAAGTACCTTGTCGCTGAATGGCTGGGTCGTCTCGTCAATATTCACGGTGCCGCAGATCAAGACGTTTGCCGGAATCTCAATCGTGTGACGGTAGGCGTGAATATTGCCCTCGCGCAATTCGAGTTCTCTGTGCGGTAACTTGCCTTCCTGAGCGGCCTTCTGGTCATACTTCAGCAGTTCCTTGCGCAGATTCCACTCGGCCTCACTGTAGAGTTGAAGGGTGCGATTTTTCTGATCCATCACGCTCAGGAGATCGGAGAGATAGTACTCGACCCGCGAGAGGTTCATCTCGTCAAGGCAGATGAAGTAGAGATGATCAGGGTTGGACCGGGCATCAATCAGTGCGTCGAGAAATGGAGTCGAGTGATAGGTTCGCTTGTCGGGGTTGTAGAATCCGCATAGGTCGGCGGTGTCGGTCCAGTTGGCCTTCACCGCAATTGACACGAACTTGGCGCTGACCGCCTCAGCAAAGAGCCTCGCCAGCGACGACTTGCCTGTGCCAGAAAGCCCCGATAGCACCACAAGTGCGCCAGATTTGAGGCAGGTGTAGAAGTTGGCGATGGTGTTGGGGTCAAACTGGTAGCCCTCTGCCGCAATGTAACTGCGCACATGGCTGATGAGTTCCGGCTCGCTGTCACATTGTATAGGGGTCACCAACGGCGAATTCTGCACGCGATCTCGAATTCCCCAGGTCTCAAGTTTGCGAATGAGCGCGTCATTCATTCGTACAACGCCTGCCTGTCGTGCATTGAGTTGCTGTGTTGCCTGCTCGACTTTGCTCCGATCCTCAACAAGCTGTCCCTCACGTCCCTCCAGGTTCCGGCGCTGCTGCTCCAATTCCTGGCGCTGCTGTTCGAGTTCTTGCTGAGACTGCACCAGCCGTTCCTCACGCTGTTGCACCTCTGCCTGCTGCCGCCGCAGTTCCTCACGATAATGATCAACCGATTGGCGATCTCGGTCGAGGTCGCTCCGTCGTTTGAGCAGGATGATCTCGTCTTCCTTGATGCTCTGCTCACGCTGATCGAGATCCTCGGTTCGCGCATCGAGGTCACGGGTTTGGGCTTCGGAGCGCAGCCGTAGGCGCTTTTCAAGTTCCTCATCGTAGTCTTCGATGAGGAAGAAGCGGCTGCTGAAGCTACAGAGCGTGAGTGGTCTCCCCGCAGCCTTCTCCGCAGCCAGCCGCTGGAGATTTTCGATAGACTGCACATTATCTGTCTGCTCCTGGGCAGGCCAGATGAAACCGCCGCGTGCCTCGATCAGGTGCTTGTTCTGGCGCTGGCGTTGCTTCGGGGCGAGCTTGGCGTGAAATACGACCCACTCATATTTTTTAAGATGGAGTTCCTGGTTAGGGAATCGCACATCGTTGACCGGCTCTCCATTCGGGTAGAGCAGCAGATTGTCGCCATCGGATACATGAAGAATGCCCCAATCGCCGTCATCTATAACTCGCCCGAGCAGAAATCCTTGAGGTGGCCATGCGGTGATCTGAGCCTGGGGGACGGTCGTTACGGGCTGTGCCGAACGGGCGAGTGGCGTGGTGTCGGGTGAATAGTTGACTGGTTCGTTCATTGCTATCCTTGGTTGACAGGCCCGGAACAACGTTTCATCGCAGTAGAAGCATCCGCCATGGGACTCAACCCCTCGGCTACCCCGTACGAATGCTGCCTGCGCGGCCTCAGGCAGGCCGCTTCAGCGGCCTTTGTAATCTAGCCCGCCCGTTTACGGGCCGGGCGCTTGGGTTGGCAGCATACCTTTGCGGTAGTGCGTTTCATCCCAACCCTTGTGGATCACGCTTAATCAGCGGCCCCAAGTCGGTCAGTGGGGCGTGGTAGCCTTGCGCGATCATGGCGGCCAGATCTGTATTTGCCTCATCAAGCGTGGAAACCCCACGCTCGACCGCCAGCACCAAGCACCCGATGGACCC
Source organism: uncultured Oscillochloris sp. (assembly GCA_903877945.1). Classification (GTDB taxonomy): domain Bacteria; phylum Chloroflexota; class Chloroflexia; order Chloroflexales; family Chloroflexaceae; genus Oscillochloris. The sequence goes on from CAIRFY010000392.1 coordinate 10,205, forward strand.
CGACAGGGTGATGTGCTGGCGGCGAGCTTCGGCGCGTGCCGCTCGATCATCGGTCAGCAAGAGCCAGTTGCGGTTTCCGGCAATGGCGAGACATGCCGCTTCGCCACGGTGTAATCCCGCTGGGAGCGTACCGTAGCGCCGCAGTTCCTCATCGCCCTCCTGACTGATCAGCAACAGCCACCCGTCTGTGGTTAACGGCGCGATCTGACTCTCGATCCCATTGAGATACGTGTAGCCTTCGGCCTGCCCGTCCAGAATCTCTGCGTAGACCTCGGTCGGCAGATGGATCGCGCCGAAGAGTCGGCGCAGCAGATCAAGCCGACCGATTGCGGCAAAGTTGATGATCACGGTGGTGTTGGTGATCACACTCACGGCAGTGGCCCCAACTGCTTACGTAGTGCCGCAACGTCTTCGGCTGCCTCTTCGATGGTCTCTGGGCCGAGGGCCAGGCTGACGCCGCGCTCGATCAGGATCTCGCGCATCTGGGGCCAGCTAACGCCAGCGAGCGCCGCTGCCTTCGCCAGGGAGAGTTCCCGTCGCTGGTAGCGGTAGACCGCGAGGCTGATGCGTAGGTCGGGCCGCGCCCGCAACAGGTGGCGCAGTGCGTCGCTCACGACGGCATCCTCGTTCTCGTAGAGTCGTGCCGCGACAAGATCTTGGGCTATGCTCATGGTTCACCTTCTTCCTCACTATCACCTTCCCCCACATCCCTCCCCCGTCCCCCCGGCACATACCCCACCGCCCCCAGCGCCAGCGCCGCCGCCACCCGCTCGCCCAGCCCGCGCAGCGGCCCGGTGAGCCGGGTGATATCCGCGCCGGCGGTGGCGAAGAAGGCGACGATGTCCGCCGGCGGGGCCTTGCCGCGCAGCTTGAACAACTCCAACAGGGCCGTGTCGCGGGTGATGTAGGAGCGCGGCGCGCCCTTCTCGTCCACGTCGCCCGCCAGCGCCGGCTGGTCGCGGTCGAGCAGCGGGAAGGTGCTCAGGATGTAGGCGAAGTCCTCCTCGCTCAGGCCGTACAGGTCGGCGACCAGGGCGTCGATCTCGGCGCGGAGCTGGGCGCGCGCTGCGGGATCTGTCGCCGCGTGCCCAGTGCGCCACGGCGTAGGCATGGCCTCTGGGTAGCTCGCCGCCACCTCGTCCCACAGCTCGGCGAACTCCGGCGTGGTGCAGGTCAAAGCTAGGGAGCGGTGTAAAAATGCCGTGAATTGAGGATGTTCAGGTCTCAATCGTGCTATTGCAAGAGCTTCAATAAGGAAGAAATTGATATTATTCGATACTCTTAGTCGCAAAAGCCAATCAATTACCACCGAATTAGTGACTGTCACCCATACAAGATGGTGCCTAATGTCATCTGGCTCAGTAGCCATTGTGGGAACTGAATTCCCGCAAGGCATACCGTTAGGGATCATAGCAGCTAAGAGGCTACGCTCGTTTGTTTGGCCTGTAACGCTACAAAAACCAGCACGGTATTTTGTGCTAGCGAACTCTGTTTGAGGTACGTAATAGTGGGGAACTATTGATTTTTCTGGAAAGCGAAGTTCGTCCCACTCTGAACCACGCCCACTCCCTCTAACGTATGCTTTCGCCGCGTGGTCAAATTGATGCACTAATCGCCCTTCGTAAAGCGGTGCGTATGTTGTGTCAGGAAGTATGGGTAGGGCATTGGTGTCATGGATCTCTTCACAGAGCAGAAATCCTTGATAATGGTAACGAACCTTTTTCAGGTCAAGATTATTAGCCAAGTATACTTTTCCAGATGCGTCCACAACCCTTTCAGCATACTCATATATACCTATTTGCCGTGTATACCACTCTGGAGCAGGTGTTTGCCAATAGGGACTGTGTTGGGCGGCCCCAAATTGTTCAAGACGATTGTGATCAACAAAGAGATAACTGTCATTCGTCATATCAAGTTCCCTTGTAAAGGAGGCATTCCAATTATTTAGGACTTCCTGACCAAAGCGAGGAAACATGTCGTACAACCTTTTTGCCAAACTAGCTTCGCGTTGGTTACGCAATTCAATAAAGGTGTACTGCTCGGGATCTAAGGCTCTCAGCATTTTTGCTTCTATGCGAAGATAGCGTGGGTGGGAGCGCATTCGAGTGATAACCTCAGCATCCTCCCAACTAAGAAAGGCAGCTTCGATGGTCTGCGATGGTCCACCTTTGCTAAAGACTAAAAGATCGAATTTCTGCCCATGAAAGACGCCCGGAAAAATCAGTCGCTCGTTGTCGAGTTTGCAAAGCACCTCTAGGCGACACTGATCAAGGAGCATCTTCCGTAACCCAGTACTTCCTTGAGACATCTGAATGCCAAACGGAGCTACAATACCGACTCGCCCATCCAGATGAACCAAGTGGAATGCTCGCTCAGTAAAATACTTAAATACATCTGGATCTCCCCCAGTGGTCTTCCCGTCAATAACAACGGTTTGATGCTGATACACACCACTTTCAAAAAGGTAATTTGCTTCTGCGATCAACTTTCGTTCATAGATAGACCATGCGTGGACAACTTCCGGGCTTCGGCGTAGCGAGGAGATAAAACGCTTTCGAGCAGCACCTTGAAAGTCCCAAATCGTCGGGTCATAGTTTGCGTAGAATTCTCGCTCATTGGGTTTGACCTTGTCCCAGGGCGGGTTCGCCACCAGCGCATCGAAGCCACCGCGCCCGCCGTCAAAAATTTCAGGCAACTCCAACTCCCAATGGAAAAAGCGCCGCTCAGCCGCCACGCGCATTGCCGTCGCCAGCAGCGGCTCGCGCTCCAGGGCGTCAAGCTGGGCCGCATCGGCATCCAGGATGCGGGCAACGAGGTCGAGGTACTGGGAGGTGGTGGGCGGAGATTGCAGATTTTCGATTTTAGATTGCAGATTGGAGCTTACAGATGGGGGCAAATCTAAAATCGGCAATCTCAAATCGGCAATCTCAAAATCCGGCTCCGGCCAAAACCACACAGCGCACCAGAGATCAAGTACCAACTTGGCCCGCCGGTAGCGACTGGCGGGGCCGTGTTCCAGACTGTCGAACATGCGCTGCTTGGCGTGGATGAGTTGCACCGCATCGGCGGCGCTTTTTCCCTCGTCAGAGATCTCCAGTTCGCGGCGGCGCTCCAACGTATCGGCCAAAGTACGCTCGAAGGCGTGGATGTCAAAGGCATCTTCGTCGGGCAAGTTCATCTGCCCGCCGCGCTGGCGCTGGAGGTTCTTGATCTGCTCGCGGTTGCGCTTGATGCGCTCGCGGGCTACAGCCTTCTGAGCCTTCGTCGCCTCCTTACTCACCTCTTCCAATGCCGCATCGGGAATGCTCAGAATACCCTGGATGCTCAGGACACCCGCCGCGTCGCGCAGCGGTGCGCCAATCAGGGCGTTGCCACAGCGCAAATGGGCATCCAGGAACGTCAATGGTCGGTCGCCAGAGAGCGTCTCCAGCCAGAGCGAGACCTTCGCCAGTTCCACGGCCATCGGGTTCAGGTCCACGCCGTACAGGCACTTCTCTGCCACCCGACGCTTGTAGCTCGCCAGTTCCTCCTGCGAAATACGCCCATCATCATCAAGGCCAGCGGCGATCCGCGCCCGACCGTACGCCTCCGCCAGATAGCGACACGCCTGCACCAGAAATGCCGCGCTACCCATCGCGGGGTCGCAGACTTTCAGTTCCAGGATCTCGCTGGGCAAGCGGCATGGCTGACCATGAACATCGCGCTCGGCACAGCCCTGCACAATCGGCTCGACCAGCGGCTCCAGGGCCTCCTTCACCAGAAATGCGGTAATCTCCTGCGGAGTATAGTAGGAGCCGCTCCCCTTGCGGCGACCGCCCCAAACCCGCAGCACGAAGGAACCGGGTGTACGTACGGAACCCTCGATGATTGCCAGACCCTGATCCTCAGCCTGAGCGCGAGTCAGCAAGCGCTCCTCACCCTTCACCTTCGCAACCACCATCTCCTCGTCCGTGATCATCGGCTCAAAGACCAGCAAACCCTCGTAGATCGAACCAAGCTGATCAACGCCGAGGTCGGCATAGGAATAGCGTTCGCGGCGGTCGTTACGGCGGCGCGGGCGCGAGAGCGACAGCTCGCGGATCACCTCGCGCATAGCCCGGTCGCCGATCCGACAGCGGTCGAGCAGGGCAGTGCGGGACACGTCGAAGAGCTGGCCGTTGAAGCTCGGGATGCGGAAAGGCGACGCCGCGAGCGGTCGGCCAGGCGCGGGGAAACCGGCGCGCAGCAGCGTAAAGAGCGTGCGCAGACTCTCACTGTAGTACGTCTTATCGTGATCGTCGGGATGTAGCGGCTGCTCCGCCATCGCCCGCAAATGTTCCAGGCTATAGGTATCGCGGTAGACCGGCGACGCGCCGAGGGGCAGCAAATCGCGTGACTCCGCGTAGAGGACGAAGAGCAGGCGATAGAGAAAGTAGAGGGACTCCTCAAAAATCTGCTGGAGCGCCTGGGGGCTTGCGTGGTCAAACAGACCTTTGTTCGCAGGCTCATCAAGGACGCCCTGAATGAGCGCCTCGACCGCGAGGACAATATTCTCGCGCAGGTCGTCGGCGATGCGGGCCGCGTGACGCTGGCTCTCCTCCAACACCCGGTCGAGCAGACATGCGCCGCTCGTCGGGTCGGGCACAAAAGCGTCATAGCGGAAGAGTCCCCAGAAGGCCGTCCACTCATCGGTACGGTCGCCATCGAAGAGCGGCGTGAAGGCCACCTCAAGATACTGGCGGGCCACCGAGCCACCCTTACGGTAGAGGCGCAAGCGCTCACCGGCAGCGACGATAGCCCAGCGTGCCTCGTTGTGATCAAGCGCAAACTCGATAGCGCGGGCGACCGGCTCGATAGTCACATGGCTTTGGCCGACGGCCTTGCCCGCTTGCGGGTAGCGCTGACTGTCAAGATCGACCCCGAAGCCGTGCAGATCGATAAAAACGATGGGTGGAGTATCGGTGGATGGCGCGGCGACATGGGAGATCGGCACGAGTCCGAAGCGACCGGCATCAACAGGGGCATCCATGCGGCGCAGCCGCGTCGAGTCAAAGCCAAGGGCAGTGAACAGCTCCTCATACCACGCATGCCACGCCTCACCGGGCTTCGAGCCAGTCTCGCCAAAGTGGGCGCTCGCCTTGCGGTAGTTCTGACGCAGCAAGCGGCGGTTCGCCTCGCGACCAAGCGGATCGAGTTCCTCAACGTGCTGACGACCAAGGACATCGAAGAGATAGTAGGGCGAGAAGAAGGCCCCCTGGTTGATGATCGCACGACGGATAGCTTCGGAGGTTGTCATAAATCCTACGCCTCAGCAATGATCAGCAGGGCGCCAATCGGATCAATCGCATCCCCGCGCACGTCGCGCAGTGCTCGGATTTCGCGGATACGCCCGTCGCGTTGTGCATACAGCTCGCGGCGCTCGCGCTCGAACTGGCGTACCTTGCGTTCGCGCTCGCGCACCCGGCGTTGGTACTCGTCATCCTCACTGAACTGGAACTGGAAGGAGGTACCAAGCACCTCGACCGTTCGATTAGCTAGGCGGTTCTCGCTGGCGTGAAGCCATATCCCCAGCCGCTGCATCGCCTCGTCCGAAATCTCGCCCTGCTGTGCGGCGATCTGATTGGCCCGTTCGGCACGACGACGAATGACCTCCTCGCCCGCAGCGGCGCGGGCCGTCTCGAACGCTACCTTGAAGGCGGGCAACCGTCCCTGCTGCTCGGTCTGGGTCAGGTTCGGGTTTGTTGGTCGCACAGGATCGGCAAAGCCGCGCAGATCCGTCTCCGACTCGCGGGATGGTGTCCCATCAAGGCCAACAAAGACCACCTCGAATCGCTCCTCAACGGCCTCGCCGCGCCCATCCACGAAACGCAGGGCATACGTGAAGAAGAAGCCATCGGGAGAGCCGGTCGGAACCTTCCGGTAGCTCAGCCGCGATGTGAAGCTGGCCGCGTAGATCTGCCCGCGCATCTGGCGGAGCGCCGCACGCACCAGCGGATGGCCAGGCGAGAGGAACTCAACCCGCTGGTCATCGGTCAGATCGCCCTCCGCAACTGCCAACTGCCGGTCGAACGTGGCGCGCAGGTAACGCTCGCGGCCACCGAGTTCTTTGCGCAGGCGCTGGGGCACCACCACCTGGTAGACACCATCTGCGCCGGTTGGATCCATGCGCCCGCTCTCGACACGGAAGAAGTACTCAAGGAAACTCTGAACATCACGATAGGCCGGCACAAAGGCCCGCGATTGCTCCAGTTCCTGGACTATCGCGGCCTCCTCATCATGGCCAAAATGATGACCGCGCAAGAGTTCTTCCGGCACCTCGTCGCGCAGTTCGGCCATCAGTTCATCGCGCCCAGACTCCATCAGCGCCTCCGCCTCGCGAGCAAAGCTCTCTACATCGGGCTCCTCAGCGGCAGACTCATCGGCGCGGCGCAGGAACGCATCGAGGCTAATCCGTGAGGCAATCGGGAAAACATTGGACACCGAGCCGAGCTGTTTGCCGATCATCTCCAGCTTCTCGATCACCACCCGAGCCACCCGATCCTCCAGCGAGCGCGTCGCCACCAGCAAAAAGATCTGCGGGGCGACCCGCTGCCCGTAGCGGTCAATGCGCCCGTTGCGCTGCTCATAGCGGTTCGGATTCCACGGAATCTCCATATGCACCAGATGATTACAGGCCGTCTGGAGGTTGATGCCCTCAGAGGCCGCATCCGTGCCAAGGAAGATCCGCGTGGAGCGTTCCTCCAGGAACCTGCGGCGGATCGTCTCACGCTCAGCAGCCGGTGTCCCACCGTGATAACTCACGTAGGCTCCCGCGTATCCCGCACGGTCAAGGGCATGCTCCAACATCTGTTGTGTATCGCGGAACTCGCTGAAGACAATCACCTTCTCATCGCCGAGCCGATTCAGCAGGTGGATCACAGCCTTCACCTTCGCCTCCTCGCCGAGAGGTATCTTCTCCGCACGAGCAACCAGATCGGCAAGGACCGCAATCTCATTCTGACCACCGGGCAGTGAGATCTGCTCGATGAAGAGCTCACGCTGCGCACTATCTTCGGGTGTCTCATCAGACTCCGCCGGCTCAGGCGCGGCGCTACTCAGGCGTTGATGGCGATTGCGCAGACTCTCCAAGCACGCATAGGCCGACGAGGCCAGGCGCTTGCGCAGGAAACTCTCTAAGAAACTGACGCCCATCGCCCGATGACGCTCGCCCGTGGCCTCAAGCTCCTTCGCCTGCTTCCGCAGCAGCTTGGTATAATCGCGAACACCCTTATCAAGACTGCGCTCGGCACGGCTACGGTTGTCATCAACATCAATCACCGTGATCTCACGCGGAATGAAGCGCGAACCATCCGCCTTGCGCACCTGAGTTTTGAGACGACGCACAACCAAGGGGCGTACGATGGACTGATCAAGGCGGTCGGGGTCAACCACCGCGTAGGGGTCGAGCAGACGCAGCAAGGAGGCAAACGACTCACCCTTGCCGTCGTGCGGCGTCGCAGTGAGCAGTAGCAGCGCCTCGCATCGGTCGGCCACCACGCGGCCAAGCTCGGCGAGTTGCTTCGTTCGCGATCCCCGCTCAGCCAGGTGATGCGCCTCATCAACAATCACCACATCCCAGCGCACATCGCGGCGCAAATCGTCAACGATATGCTTCTGGGCGGCAAAGTGCATAGACATAATCAGGCGCGAGCGGTCGCCGAAGACATTCAGGTGAGCGGGAACGTCCCGCCGGATACGTGCGTAATCCTGGGCGCTGTTAATCAGATCAAATTCCAGGCCAAACTTCTCACGCAGCTCACGCTGCCAACGCTCCGGTTCGGGGCGAGCGCGGGTAAGGATAAGCACGCGGTCGGCGCGGCGGCGCTGGAGCAAGCGGAACAAGATCAGGCCAGCCTCCGCCGTCTTGCCAAGGCCCGTATCGTCGGCGATCAGCAGGCGCGGGAAGGGCAGGCGCTCGATCCTCTGGAGCGGCACAAGCTGGTAAGGTTCAAGAATCAAGCGGCCCCAGTCAACCGAAGCAAGATTCCCGCGACCGTGAGAGAGCGTCAGGCGGAAGGCATCATGCAGCGCCTTCCATGCCGTATGATCATACCCTGGCTGCCCAAGCGTCCAGCGTATCTCCGGCATCTCCGTGCGCTCAATCGGCTCGATACCCGGAATGACCAGCACCCGACGCCCCTGGTTCTCGCGGCTACGTCCATAGAGCGAGACAACCGCATCCGAAGCATTATCAGAAACTTCCCACTCAAGACTACGGTAGGTTACACGCTCACCTATTTCAAAGGGCATTGCTTGTCACCCCCTCGTCGATGTCTAGACAGCGCACGGTGACGTTCGCGTTCCCGAGGATGGCCTGCTCATGGCCACCGCTAGTAATGTGATACATTTGCTGTGGAGAAGATTGTCCTACGTTGATGCTTTCATGTTTGCGCACTCCGCACGGGAGTGCTACACTCATAGATACACAGCGAATACTATCGTGTACCAGAACCCACTCTGTGCTTGGGGGCGACGAGTGGGTTTTGTGTATGCTGCCGAACAGTATAGCATAGTGGTTTGTCGCCAACGTGCCTGATGTGCACGACGCTCATCGCGTATTTTTGCACCAGTAAGGCATTGCTGCTCTTTTGCACTCACTCGATCAGGTGTCCACGTTGGAAACCTGATCTAAATTCAATACAGCATAAACGACAAGATACAGTATACGTTCTGCTGAGGATGCAAATGCGCCCTCGCCTCTGCATCAGGGAGCAGCGTGGCATCGTACTGGCCCGATGACAGCGCCGTGCAGTGGCTGCGGTGACTGCGGCCCGGGCCACCTCCCACTCCTAAGCGCACGGTACACGACGCTCGTCGTGAGTGTCTGCAGGAGATTCATCGTGCCTCCATCTTCGCATACTGCTGTGCTTCGACCAATCGCCGTGCCACCAACATGCGAGCCGCCGCTGCCGTGCCATCCCACACAGACGTGACCATCGAACACCGACTAATGCCCGCTGCCAGGATGAGCGCCTGAACATCCTCCCACGCATCGGGCAGTGCCAACCGCATGGCCGCTATCGCATCAGCCGTCGCGAGGAGAGCGACAGGTGGGGAAGGGGCGGGTACGCCCTCACCCGAGGGCCGCATATCATCCACGCCACGTTGCGTACCTACGGGTGCAGGTGTCACCCGTGCGGCCTCCCCCTCGGCGCGTTGTGCACATCGCGCCTCCTGTATTTCTGCAACGAGATCATACTGCCGTGACCAAATGCCTGCTCGCGCCCGGAGAGCCGCTGGCGTCATCCTGCTGCGCCGCACCTCCGTGTCCTCTCCGGTTATGGGGTCGCGCATAAAAGGCTGCCTCTCCAACGATGACGCCAGCTCCCGATCCGACGCCATACGGTTCGCCAAGCTGCGTAACAGCGCCTCACACTGCCCCATGCTCATCCCCTCCACCCGCACCCGCAGTGCCACGTCTGCTCGCACCCGCCGCCGCTGCTCTAGCTCAGCCCGATAGACACGCTCAATCGCCTCTTCACTCACCTCACACCCCCCCACCGTTCTCAGATGCGTGACCACCCGACGAAAGGCGGATTTCCCGCCGCTCGTCCCGTAGGCGTCAAGCGCATCCCTCACCAAATCGCACACCGAGGGTGTGGCCGGGGCTATCGGGGGGACGTCCCCCGATACCGACCCTGATGCCGCACAGGGGGTGTGCGGGGCAGCGGTCGCGGCGGTCGCGCCGCTCGCGTCACCCCCCCCCCGCACACACACACTGTGTTCCCCCCTCTTCCTTATAGCGAAATTTACGGCCCAAACATCGGTTTGAGCCGTCCTAATGCTCAGTTTCGCTGTTTTAGATTTGGTGCGGACATCGTCCGGGGTGTCCTTGGATTTGGTGCGGACATCCAGGGTAAACTCCTGTGTGGGGGTGTTTTTAGGGGCATCCGCGCTGCTGTCTTCCGTGTGGGGGGTGCTGTTGGCTGCGATTTCCTCGGTCGTGTGGGGAGGGGCATCGGGGCTGGGCGTGGGGTCGGGGCATTCCCGATGTGTCATACGGATGAGACTTGCCCGAGTGTACCGCCCCTTGTCGGTCTGGGTGTAGGTCTCGATCTGCAAGACGCCTTCGGCTTGGAGTCGCGCCTCCATCCGTTGGGCCGTCTTGAGGCTGACGTGGGCCGCGTCGGCGCGCTCCCTCCGGGGGGCCACAATCACGCCGTCGACCTCAAGGCGCTGGAGAACGTCGAGGTACGCCGTTGAGCTGCACGGTGCGCGATGCGGTGTCGGAACGTGGGCCGGGGTTGCGGGCGGCTCAGGGGTCGCAGGCAGGTTTCCTTTGGGTCGAGTTCGGACATAGGCGGTGTGGCGATCCAGGCTGTAGCGGCTGTATTTTTCTGGTTTAAGGTCGGCGGCGGTGATGAGGCGCATCACATCGGTGATCATGTCCTTCGCCCGTTTGCTGGCGTAGCCGTGGCGATTCCAGAGATGCAGCGACAGGACGTAAATCTCTTCGGGCATATATCCCGTTCGCCCGAGCTGGCGGACAATGAGGGCGCGGCGCTCACTGGGGCTATCCCCCTTGGCGCGAAGAGCAGGGGGCAACTCGTCCCGCTCCAGGAGGGCGCGAAGTTGGGCCGTTGCCCCAAACGGGATCCCCTTGGGGTCAAGAAGGCGGTGTTTGTTTTTCCAGAGCCATGCGACAAAATCATTGTCGAGAGAGACGGGTGTAGATGTGGGGGCTGGCGTAGGCGCAGAGGCAGATGGGGAGGGTGAGGCTCCTGAGGAGGTGGTTTCGCCGGAGGTGCCACCCAGTTTGGCGTACAGCGTGCTGATGATGGCCTGCGCGTCCGCGATGGGGCCGGGTTCGGAGAGGGCGTGTCCGGTGACGACAAAGAAGCGGGAGCGGTCGTAGCATTCCACCGCGCCGCGTCGCCGTCCGGGGCCGGGAAGGTGGGCGCGGACAATCGCGTGAATGCCGTTTCCGCTGACGCTCAACTCGACGTAGGCACCGAGCAGCGTGGTGATGAGATCACGAGCGTCGGGATCGACGACATCCCCGTTCACGCACCCATCGAGATCAATACCCGTGAAGGGGTCGTCCGCACGAAAGACATAGCCGAGACCATCGAAAGATCCCCTCCTGCTTTTCAGTGCCGCGAGCGCCTCGTCAAAGGAGGCCCAGGTCGAGGGGTCAGCGACGCTGGCCGTCGCAAAGCTGAGCGGGTTGTAGGGCATCTTGGGGCGCTTCCCCCCTGGGCGGGGCGGGCCGTAGCGCCAGATGACCCACTGAGGACGCGAGCGCAACTCTTCCGGGACGGCGGAAAAGGGTGTGGGGGCGGCCTGGGGCGAATGCCAGACGATGCCGCTCTTCTCTTTGATGGCGAAGGGTGTTCCGTGGCGTGACGTGTTGTGTCGCGGGAAGGGTATGCTATAATCAGACATGGCTGTACTTTTCTTCGAACAACTCGTTTCAGGCGAGTCTCGGACATCGGAAACTGATAGACACGAATGAAGCTCTGGTTCACTCCAGGGCTTTGTTATTGCCGATGTCGTGTCGCGGTGGCCCCCTCGCTATCGTCGCTATCGTCGTCGTGGCATCCCGCGACGGTCTGGCCGATGGTTGTTCGTCGCACGACGGCCCATGTGCATGTTCTTCGCGTGTTCGGGGTGCGGAAATCTTTGATGGTGCCGGTGTGGTCGCACTTGGGTTGTTCATGAGGTCACTCCAGGGATGCCCATCAGAGGGCAGTACGACGGCGAAGGCGCGGACGAGCAGTTCGTCCCCGGTGGCATGGTAGGAACGGGAGAGACCCGCGTCCATACCCCGGAGGGTATGGCGGAACAGAATCGCCGTGCAGGAAACATATACCGAATGAGATGCTTCTTGCATGAATGTCACATGTCTGCTACGATTCGGTGGTATTGGGTCGCTGCTACGGCGATCCTTGTCACGGGTGAAATCCAAGAGGCTCTGTTCATCGCTTGACCTTGGCAGGGGGGGCGACGGATGGGGTCTCTTGTGATCTTAAAGTATACGCGGGCAATTATAGCACACCTTTGCCCCTCCGACGCCCCCCGAAATATCGGGGGCGTCGCTGTGTGTTAGGCAGCAGGAGTCAGGTGTTCTACCTGTACGTCTCGATCATTCGCAGAGAGATCCGGCACGTCGAAGAGACGCACACTGCCTTCGATCTCCCACTCCTTGATGGCCGTGCCGATCCGCACGGCGGCAACGCCGCCATTGGAGCCGAGGCCGAGGCGACGGGCCAGCGCCCGATTTGAGGTTTGGGTCAACTCTTGCGCCTTAGGCAGGGAGAGTCCCTCGACCGTCATGATGCGGATGATCTCCGGCATCGCTGTCTGCACGAGTTCCTGTACCTGAAGGTGGAGTTCGCTGGGCTCCCAGACCGGCGGTACCGGCAGTCCAGGTTTTGCCGCGACGAGCTTTTCGGTGGCCAGTTCCTCGCGGTAGGGCTGGGCCGCGTCGAGGATGGATGGTCGGTTCCGGGGGCGCGTTATGGCGATGCGGGCGATGTCCTGCGCGCTTGGTCGGTGGATGGTGACAGGGAAGACGGTGCCGCGCTTATCGGGTTGATGCCAGAAACCCTGGCCGTCCGGCACGCCGCGTAGCTTGATCCCCGGCCCGACCATGGCCGTCCAGGTGGCCTGGTCTACGTTGCCGAGTAGCCGGGTCTTGAAGAGCGCCTTGAGGGCGAGGTCGAGGCCGGTGGACTCTTTGAGGGTGTTGTGGGCGACCAGGAAGAGGAACACATCCACCTTGCGACCCTGCTCGGCGATCATTCGCATGGTACGCACCAGGGTTTCGCCGAAATCGCGGTAGAGTCCGCCAAGTTCGTCCACATAGATGATCACCGGGTCGCCGTGGGGCGTGTCGGCCCTGTACGAGAGCATGCGCCGGTCAACCTCGGCGGCGGCCCACAGGAGAACAGCCATAATCTCGCGCCGCTCGCTGGTGTACTCGAAGAGATGGGCGAGGGGGCGGAGGTCGGTTTGCTGGTCACGGCTGTGGAAGAGGGCGAGGTTAGTGGAAGCCCAGACAACCTGCTCGCCTCGGCGGATGTCGCCGACGAGGAAGGCGATCTGGGTCTGGGTCTTGCCATCGCCCTCGCTGCCGACCACGAGGGTGTGCCGCCGCTCCGCCGCCGTAATGCGTTGCGGGTGCGGCGGTGGTTCGGGGGCGGGGTCGGGGATAAGGTTTCGTTGCATCACCGGCTCTGGCGCGCTAACTATCGGGGCGGGGCGGGGCAGTGTGAGCTGTCCCCCGTCTCGTGCGCGACGGCGCTCCTGATCTTGCTGATCCCAGATGAAGGTAGACACTCCAATAACCACCGCCATCAGCAGCACTGATATGATTGCTACTGGAATGTCGGAGAGGGAGAAGTCTCGTTGCGGAACGGTCTGGGCGAATACAATCAGCAGATGTAGAAGCGCCATGACAGCCTCACTTTCGCTTGATGCCGAAAACTGTATTGAACAGGTTGATCATTCCCCGCGCCAACCACTCTGGTCCCATAGTTAAGACAGCGGAAAGTAGGCCAGATAGCAGCGCATTAGTAGCAATTTGGCGCATAATTGATGGGGCACCGGTGCCAGGATCGACGCTTAACCCTACGTAGGTGGTATACCAGTCGAAGAACATGACCGTGAACCACACTAGCCAGTTTGGGAAGGCCGAGAAATACCACACCCTATTCGTGCGCTTAAAGGGTGCAAACCATTCTACGACGGAAATAGCAACCGGCACGACGAAGAGCTTCCCATAGGTATCCCATGAGGGTGGCATTAGGGCCAGGGTTGGAATGTGGAGGAAGTTCAGGAACCCGTTGTAGATGACGATGATGCCGTCAATTGTCCAGCGGGCACCGATGATCCAGAATGCGACGCTGATGATTATGCCGATAAATACGATAGCAGAGCCCTCGATGGGGCCGGGCACGAGCGGCGCGGTTGGGCGGGTGGTGGGGCCAGAGATGTCTTTGGAGGTAACGTCGGACATTGAGGTGTTTCCCTTCGCTTATGACGTGCTACCATAGGCACGCCTTTCTCGAACCTGAACTCGGGAGAGGTGGCCGCGTCGGCGAATGAACCCGGCGCGGCATCCTCAATAATACATCAGGTTTGCAAAAACGGGAATAGGCGATTTTATGCCGTGCGAACGGCAGCAATCGCCCTCTCACACCGCCCGTGTGTGCGCGGTAGAACGATGCCGCCACCGTCCTTCATTGAGGGTGTTCGCCCCGTTCGCCCGTTCGCCCCGTTCACCCGTTCACCCGTTCCGAACGGGTAAAAACGCCCATCCGGTGCGGGTTCTGACCAGCGAACGGCGGAACGCGACACATCCACGTGGTACTTTACACGAAGGTTAGAAAAATGGCCCGAGTCATCTGGCAGAATTCACATTGCAACGTCATAAATGAAGATTGATCTTCTCGAATTCCTGGAACCATCGCTGTGCTACTCATACTTCCGAGATCAACAAGCTTTTTGGCTATGATATGCACCCAAGCCTGATTCGACCGGGACAATGCTTTCGAACCTTCGCGTAAAATTCCTTTCCACGAATGTTCGAAAGAGCGGCGTTTTTCGGCATATCTTCGTTCTAACCTTCGTGTAAAGTACCAATGATCGTGGCGGCGTGCGGGATGCGCCGCTGGATATTCATGCCGATGTGGGCTGGGTGTACTACGCGAACGCAGAGATTCGCGCCCAGATGGAGCCTGCCCTGCTGGGTGTGCTGCGCGAGCGGGGCATCCTCTAGCGCATGTGGGGACGGTATCTTCGCGATCAGCTCTCCGAATATTCGTACATCGCTACACGGTTGCGACCCTGATTCTTGGCTTGATACAGGGCAGTATCCGCATGGTTCAGTATGCCGTCTAGATCGGCCACATCCTCACGGAGGTCGGCGATTCCAATGCTGGCGGTGATACTGACCTGCCGATCTTCGATCAAGAAAGGGTGCCCTTCGATAGTCTGACACAAACGCTCGGCGAGGGCGAGGGTGCTGGCTAGGTCTGTGTTGGGCAGAATGACCCCAAACTCTTCGCCGCCGAGCCTGCCAACGACATCGACATCGCGCACACTCTGGCAGATCAGGAGGGCGAACTCTTTCAGCACATAGTCGCCTCT
>CAIRFY010000393.1 GCA_903877945.1 uncultured Oscillochloris sp.
CAGCGCGTAGTCTGGCCGCAGGAGCGTGACGCTCCAGCCATCGACCTCAACCAGCGTGCCGAGTGGCAGACTGGCGTGAGCAGGCAGAGCGGCGACGGGCGTCAATTCGACCACATCTGTCGGCGTGACAACGGGAGTCAGCCCCACCACATCTGTCGGCGTGACAACGGGTGTCAGCCCGACCACATCCGTCGGCGTAACAACGGGAGTCAGCCCGACCACATTTGTCGGCCTGACGACAAGCGTCGGCTCCGCAGGCGAGGTGGACACAGCCGCAGCAATTTGGGGGACAAGCGAAGGGATCGGCGTGGATACTCCCGCCGCACGCTCTGAGCCATTGAAGGCGTTGATCCCAACAACAACAAGAGCAAGCACAATAACGCCCATGACCATGAGCGCGATCAGATTGAGGAGCGGGAAGTGCCCGTGCGCTACCGTCAACTCGTGTTGATCGACCTGCTTAGGCCGTAGCTCCGAGGCGATGGCGACAGACAATTCGGGCGACGTGTCGGTGATCGTTCCTGGCAAGACCGAAGAGACGCTCTCAACGTGGGGATGCAACGAGAGACGTGCCAGCGCACGAAGAGCCTGGGGATGCTCCGGGTTGAGCGCGATAACGTGTTCCAGGGCATTGCGTTGCTCATCCACGCTTGTGGCAACATTAGCAAGCCCAAGCCAAGCGTGCACATCGCCAGGGTACTCGTGGGAGAGGGCGAGGAAGAGCGCGTAGGCAGCAGGGCGATTGCCCGCACGGATAGCGGAGACGCCCATGCGCAGCAACTGCTCAAGATTCAGCTTTGGTGGTGTGGAGTCGGTCACGTTGAGGGAGAGAGCCTGGGGCGGGTACTACCCGCCCCAACCTTATTTGCTTCTAGACATTCGCCAAGACCAACCAGCCCTGTGTGGGGTTACTGCGTGCAAAGAAGACCAGATTCGTTGCGTCGGGAGCAACATCGAAGACCAGGGCGACACTACGGGTAGTTCCATCGGGCGGGATCGGCTGGGCCTGACTCATATCTGCGTTCACACCGGGAATGACATAGGCATCAGAAACCTCAGGCCGAGCCTCCCAGACACGACCCTGGGCGTCTTTGAGGACGAAGAAGGTTGCCGGGATTTTCTGGCTCGTCCCCGTGTTATTCACGGCGAAGATCAGCACGACGGCGAAGCGACCATTGGTGGGCTGATAGTCGCCGACCGATCCGATGATAGGTGCGGCGTAGGTGGGCTGATTGAAGTCATAGAGCCAACCCTCGCTCTGGAGAGGCGAGTTTGCCGGGACAATCACCGGATTGGCGTGAGTCACATCAGCCACAGGGGCAGCCGTCGGCGGAGCGACCGTCGGCTCAGTGGTAGGTTGATCAAGCGCGCCCGTCGCCGTGACCGGCTGAGTCGTACCGAGATCGCCACCAAGAACCGTTGTTGGCTCTGAGGTGGTCGAGGAACCCGTCGCCGCAGAGTTCACGGCAGCGACCGTCTGCTGGGACGCGGGCTCGGTTGCAACCGGCGGCTTTTTCCCATTGAGGAAGGAGGTGATCAGCAATCCGATCAGCATGATACCGACAAGACCGAGGAGAACGAGGAGCAGCGGACTCATGCCACGGCGAGCGGGTACCGTACCCTCATTCTCATCGTAGACGCTGGAGCGGCGGCTGCTCGACGGGCGGGTGCCACGTGATGCGCTCCCATCGGTGCTGCTTGATGGGCGGGTGCCACGTGACGGACTCGAAGATCCACCACCCGTATTAGTGCTAGGCGTCGCCACTGGGGGCGGATCACGGCGAACAGGTGCCTCAGCATCAGCCATGACGCCAGAGAGGTTATTCAACTCGGCGAAGGGGTCGTCATCGTCGCCAAACGGGTCGTCGTAGGCACTGGGCGCCGGTGGCGCCGGTGGCGGTGGTTGTGGTAGCGGTGGGGTAGGCACCTCGACAGGCAGCGGCGCGGCAGCGCGACCACCAGGGCGCGCCCCAAGAGCCTGGAGACTCTTAACCGCCATCTCATTCGTGGGGTCTAGCGTGACAACGTGTTCAAGGGCGGCCTGCCGCTCTTCGCGATTCTCAGCCACTCCCGCAAGCCAGAGCCACGCCTGAGCATTTGCAGAATCCTGGCGAGTAAGCAGGCGAAAAAGATTGCGTGCTTCCTCTTTGTTCCCATCGCGAGCGGCCTCTATCCCAAGCTGCAAAAGGCTATCCGGCTCCGCCATGCGCAGTCCTTCCTCACTACACCCGTTCCGGGCAGAGACGACAGGGGATACAGAATACCCCGGCCATTTTATCACACCACTCAGCAAGGGTCAACACACGAGGCAGTTCATAGCGCACTAATAAGGGGCGAATGCGCGCCAGGGCAACAGAAAGTGCAAAGAGTTTTCACCACTCGCAATGCGGCGAAGACGCGAAGACGCGAAGACGCGATAGCATCACCTCCTCGCTTCCTCGCGTCACGCTGATCTAAACCCAATACCTTTCACATAAGGAATCCGTTGCCGACCTTGCCCCCTCACCCCCAACCCCTCTCCCTAGGGAGAGGGGAGTAGATCGCGTCCTGCTGCGGAATACTCCCCCTCTCCCCCTGGGAGAGGGGCAGGGGGTGAGGGGGGCAAGGTCGGCTTATTCGAAAAGTATTGGATCTAAACCATGCCCGAGGGTACAACATCGCGAGCCGGTCAGGATTCAAGGAGCGAGCCACCGCGATGATCATTCTGATCAAGTTCGTAGGAGAAGCCAGCCCGTTCAGCGACCATCGTGAGCGTCTTCTGCGTTGAGCGATGTGGCTTGTGGGTACCCGTCTCCCATTCGCTGATGGTCTGCTGGCGAACCTCCAGCTCATCCGCCATTTGCTGCTGAGTCATCCCCATATGCTCGCGAAGCGCCCGTATCCTGCGAGCGTCCCACTCCTGACGGGATTGCGTGCGCTGCTTTATCGGCGGGTACTGATAATCGTCACTCATGGATTCCTCTCGTCTCATCCATACGAGCTAGGCACTATTCCATACGTAGGCTATGCCTTCTATTCTAACACGACATCGGATACACGCAAGATGGCGTATCGGGCTTATTTTGTACAAGTTATAGTGGCGATGGGCCAATGAGAAGGGTATAATAGACCAATTCTACACCTGCGACATCCGGCAATGTCGTTGTGATCGAGAAAGGGATCTGATCATTATGATAACCACAGCTCTGCCACGTCGCGAGGAGGTAGCGCCCGAGCACACCTGGGATCTCACTCATATCTTTGCCGACATCTCGGCATGGGAGGCTGAGGCCCGGCGGGTTGAGGGCGAACTGCCCAGCCTAGCACAGTTTCAGGGCCGACTCGGTGAGTCGGCGCTGACGTTGCTGGCATGGTTTGTGGCATGGGAAGATCTGCGGGTAGCCGCGTATAAACTCCTGAGCTATGCCCTTATGTTCTTCGACGAGGACACCGCTAACCAGGAGGCGGCAGCCCTGCGCGATCGGGCAGTCGGCCTCTCTGCCCGGTTTTTAGCGGTGGCGGCCTTCGCCGAACCAGAACTGCTGACGGTTGACCCTGCACGTGTCGCGTCGTTCCTCACAGACGAGCCGCCCCTGAGCATCTATGGCCACTACCTGAACAACTTGTGGCGTCGGCGCGACTACGTGCGCTCCGCTGAGGTGGAGCAACTGCTGGCGGCGGCGGGCGAGGTTCTGAATACGCCATCAAGCGCTTACCAGATGCTTGCCGATGGCGACCTACGCTTCGCCGACGCCACCGACAGCGCGGGCGGGCGATACCAGGTCGCCCGTGGCACGATCAGTGAACTGCTCCAGAGCGAGGATCGGCAGTTGCGCAAGAGCGCATGGGAGTCCTACGCCGACGCCTTCCTGTCGCTGCGGAACAGCTTCGGTGCCCTTTACGCGGGCAGCGTGAAGAGCGACGTTTTTCTCGCTCAGTCACGCGGATATGCGAGTGCCCTGGAGGCATCGTTGAGCGCGTCGAACGTGCCGCAGGCGGTCTACGATACGGTGATCGCCGCCTGTAACCGGCACCTGCCGATCTGGCATCGCTACTGGGATATTCGCCGCCGGGCACTTGGCCTCACGCAGATGGAACCCTGCGATATTTTTGCGCCGCTCGCGACCTCGCCGGTGGTGAGTTACGCCGATGGAGTGGACATGATCTGCGCAGGGATGACACCCCTGGGCGATGAGTACGTGCGCGTTGCGCGGATCGGGCTTACCAGCGAGCGCTGGGTGGACATCTACCCAAACCAGGGCAAGGCGGACGGTGCCTACTCGGGGGGCGGCTACGGCACACCGCCGTTCATCTTGATGAACTACGGCGACAACCTGATCAGTATGAGTACCCTGGCCCACGAGCTGGGCCACTCGATGCACAGTTGGTACACAAACCGGGTACAACCGGCGATCTACAGCGACTATACGCTGTTTGTGGCCGAGGTGGCCTCGAACTTCAACCAGGCGATGGTGCGCAGTCATCTGCTATCCCAGGGTGGCCCGCGTGAGCTTCAGATCGGCCTGATCGAGGAAGCAATGGCCAACTTCCACCGCTACCTCTTTGTGATGCCGATCCTCTCGCAGTTTGAACAGCAGGTTCACGCATGGGCCGAGGCACGCGAGGCGGTGACGGCTGAACGCATGGGGCAGCTTCTGGCGAGTCTGTTCGCTCACGGCTACGGCCCAGCCGTGTCCGTCGATACCGCACGCAACGGGGTCGTCTGGGCGCAGTTCTCGCACCTCTACAGCAATTTCTACGTCTACCAGTACGCCTCGGGCATCGCGGCGGCCAATGCTCTGGCTGACGGGGTACTGCACGGAGAGGAGGGAGCTGCCGCCCGCTACCTCCAGTTCCTCGCGGCCGGCGGGTCGCGCTACCCGCTTGATGCTCTGGCCCTGGCGGGCATCGACATGACCACCCCAGCCGCTATGGATCGCGCTTTCGGGGTGATGGCCGGGTTTGTGGATCGGCTGGAGCGGTTGATTGATGAGGCGGGGATGCGGTGAGACGATGACGCGCTTGTGGCGCATCCCCCGCAACTGTCACGCGACGCATGCCCGTTGTGAAGCATGCCTCATACCTCAAGGAATAATCATGATCGATACACAGAAGGTACCCACACGTGCGGAGGCCGCACTGGAATACACATGGGATCTAGGACTGATCTTCACTGACGCCGACGTGTGGAATACCGAGCTTGGGGCGCTGGAGGAGCGCGCCCAGGAGTTCCTGGCGCTACAGGGTACGCTGGGACAGGGGCCAGGCTATTTGCTGACCGCCCTGCGCCTGCGCGACGAGGTGGGCCGTCGGCTCTGGGCGCTCTACGTCTACGCGCATCAGCTCAAGGACTCGGACAGCACCAGCCCCGTCGGGCAGGCACTCAACGAGCGGGCTGGCTCATTTGTCGCCCGCACCTCAGTGGCCCTGGCCTTCATTGACCCGGAGATTCTGTCGATCCCCCAGGAGACATTGACGGCTTGGCTGGCCCAAGAAGCCGGGCTGGAGCTGTATTCCTACGAACTAGAGAAACTCAACAAGCAGCGCGACCACGTCCGCTCGGCTGAAGTCGAGAGCTTGCTTGCGCAGTTTAGCGATGTCACCCGCGCACCCTACGAGATCTTCGGGATGCTGAATAACTCCGACATTAGCCTGCCGGATATCACCGATGAGCAGGGGGCCACCGTACAACTCTCACACGCACGCTACGGTCGCTATATCGAGAGCAGCGACCGGCGGGTGCGCCACGACGCCTTTAAGGGGCTCTACAACGCCTACAAGCCCTTTCGCAACACCCTGGCTACCACCCTCAGTACGGCGGTGCGTACCCACGCCCTCGACGCCCGCGTGCGCAACTACGGTTCGGCCCTGGAGGCGGCGCTCAAGCCGAACGAAATCCCGCTGGATGTCTACCACAACCTGATCGGCACGATTGAGGCTAACCTGCCGAAGCTGCATCGCTACATGGACATCCGCAAGAGGATCATGGGCCTGGACGACCTACGGATCTACGATCTCTACACGCCACCGGTGCCCGAGGTGGCCCTGGAGATCACCTACGCCGAGGCTCAGGAGATGATGCTGGCAGCGTTTGCGCCCCTCGGGTCGAGCTACGGCGCGGCCCTGCGCGAGAGCTTTAGCAACCGCTGGATCGATGTCTACGAAAATGTGGGTAAGCGGAGCGGAGCCTACAGCGGCGGGGCCTTCGGCACGCCGCCCTACGTCCTGCTCAACTACCAGGATCGCCTGCACGATGTCTTCACCCTGGCCCACGAGCTAGGCCACTCGATGCACTCCTACTTCACGCGCAAGACCCAGCCCTTTGTGTACGGCAACTACACGATCTTTGTGGCCGAGGTGGCCTCGACACTCAATGAGGCTCTGCTCACTGACTATCTGCTCAAGCACCACGCCAACGAGCAACTGCGCAAGCGCCTGCTCGTGCAGCAGCTTGAGGATGTACGCACAACGATCTTCCGCCAGACCATGTTTGCTGCCTTTGAACTGGAGATGCACACACGGGCCGAGGCGGGCGAGCCGCTGACCGCTGACGGACTGAGCCAGCGCTACTACGAACTGGTGGGTACGTACCACGGCCCGGCGGTGACGCTCGATGAGGAAATCGCCTGGGAATGGGCGCGCATCCCGCACTTCTACTACAATTTTTATGTCTACCAGTACGCCACCGGCCTCTCGGCGGCACTCGCCCTCAGCCGACAGATCATCGACGAGGGCCAGCCTGCCATCGACCGCTACCTGCGCTTCCTCAGCAGCGGCTCCTCGCAATCCTCGATCAACCTGCTGCGCGGGGCCGGAGTTAATATGACCTCGCCCGCCCCGATCCAGGCGGCGATGGACACGTTTGACCGCCTGCTCGACCAGTTGGAGCGGCTGGTATAGCCGATAGCCGATAAACCGATAGCGGCTAGCCGATAGCCGATAGCCGATAGCCGATAGCCGATAGCCGAAGCCGATAGCCGATAGCCGATAGCCGATAGCCGATAGCCGATAGCCGATAGCCGATAGCCGATAGCCGATAGCCGA
>CAIRFY010000394.1 GCA_903877945.1 uncultured Oscillochloris sp.
TCGTTATGTGAAAGGTATTACGCCTAGACATGGATCAGAACAGCTTGACAGTGTGCGCCGTTCGTAGTGGGCGCTTCAGCGCCAAGCGGCTGAAGCCGCCATTACGAATTGTCACGCTGAAACCTGGCACCTGAAACCTTGTCCTAACGCCCAAGCTCTAGCAGCAGATCTGCGTAGCGCAGCTCGCGCGGGTCGTTGGTGGCCACCACCACAATGCCGTCCCGACGCTGGCGGGCAATCACCTGATCAACCACCTCGGCCCCACGTATATCTAGCGTCACCGTTGGCTCGTCGAGCAGAAGCACCGGGGGGCGGTGGATGAGGGCGTAGGCATAGCGCAGGCGCTGGGCCATCCCCGAAGAGTAGGCAGAGAGGCGGTCATCGCCGCGCCCACCGAGGCCAAGCTGCTCCAGCAGCCCGTCGATATCAGCCTCGCTCAGGTGCAGGCGGCGCACCTCGGCAAAAAAGCGCAGGTTCTCACGGGCAGTCAGCTCGCGGTAGAGCGCCAGATCCGGCGCGACCCAGCCGATCAATGGGCAGGCATCGCGGGGCAGCCAGTCCTTATCCGCGTAGCGATACAGAACCGAACCCGCTGTGGCCCCCTGGAGTCCGGCGAGCAAGCGCAGAAAGGTACTCTTCCCGCTACCGTTGGCACCGCTCACCACCAGCACCTCGCCCTGGCATATCTCCAGGCTCACCCCAGAGAAGACGGTGCGCGCACCGTAACTGGCGGCGAGATCGTGCGCTATCAGGCGAATATGCATCGTCGGGGATTGTACCACAGTCAGGCAGGACAGGGGGCAGGGGGTAGTCCATAGGGCTGTTGCAAAGTCCGCAGATCGCCGACAGCCCTCACCCCCCAGCCCCCTCTCCCCGTGAGGGAGAGGGGCAGGGGGTGAGGGCCGGAGGGTGACTTTGCATCAGCCCTGGGGTAGTCCAGACAAACAAAAAACCGGGGGTTCCCAGCCTATTCCCTAACGAACAGGCTGGTGTTCGTGAGTGAAGAAATTCGGCAGCACGCCGCCGGTGCCATTGAGGGACGACTGGGCCTTCAGGAAGCGCAGCAGCACATCGTTGAACTGAGCCGCCTCATCAAGGAAGGGAAAATGTCGGCTGTGCGACATCACCACAACCTCGGCCAGCGGCACGTTATCGAACAGATCTGCCTGGTTGGGCTGGACAACATTATCGCGACCGCCGTGGACGATCAGGGCGGGAACCTTCAGCCGGCTCAGTTCGGGGCGCAGATCAGTGCGCCACATCGAACTGACAGCCCGGCGCATCGAGAGACCGCTCGACTTGACACTGTCATCGATTATCTCGCCAATCGCCGGGTCGCTCGTCTTGCCCAGAAAGAAGCGGAAGAGCTGACGGCGCATCCAGGGCATGCGGGCGAAGGTGTCGGCGAAGAATGGCCGGTCGGTGAGCTTCAGCAGCCACGAGAGTGAGTTGCCATCAATTGGCGCACCGACGGTGGCCACGCGCTGGATGCGGTCAGGGTAGGTGATCGCCGTCTTAAGAGCGACCATACCGCCCATCGAGTGACCGACGAGTTGTACCCGGTCGATCCCGAGGGCGTCGAGAAAACGAATCACCTGATCGGAGTAGTTTTGGATGCTCTCCTGGGTCAGCTTGCGGCGCGAGTCGCCGAAGCCCCAGAAATCAAAGGAGTAGGTGCGGAAATGCTCAGCCACAACCTCCATCGTCGGGAACCAGTAGCGCCAGCTACCAAGCCACCCGTGGAGAAAAAGCACGGGGCGCCCGCGTCCGAGAACCTCGTAGTGGACAGCTTGATTATCGATGACGACGATGCTCATAGGATTAGCCGATGTTTGAGGATGCGGAAGATTTACACCTTCCTTATGTACCATAATAACGTAAGTTTATAGCAAATTCGTATACACTACGAAGTTTCTTAGTAAGACAAGGTTCAAAATGGACATATTTAGCTTTACAGTTTGGCGAAGAGACGAGGAGACGAGGAGACGATGACGGCGCCTCTTCGCCTCCTCGCCTCTTCGCCTCTTCGCCTCCTCGCCTCTTCGCCTCTTCGCCTCCTCGCCTCTTCGCCTCCTCGCCTCTTCGCCTCCTCGCCTTCTAGCGCGCGCGCAGGGATGACATATTCGTCTCGCGTTCGTGGAGCGAGCGGCGCAATCGCCACTGAAGGGTGGCAATATCCTCGGAGATCCCGCGCAGGTGGGACATCTCCTGCTCAAGTTCATCGAGCAGGGTGCGGGCGTGCATACCGACGTGGGCGCTGCCGCGCTCGACCGAGATCTGTCCAACACGATCCTGGATCGCCGCAAGCAGGCTCATAAGGTTGGCCCACGACTCGTTATCGTGGGCGCTGGCGGTACGCTGGGCCTTCCCACGGGTGTTGAACCAACCCTGAATCTGGGACTGCATCGCGCTAATCCGCTCTTCGAGCTGGTGTAGGGCAGCCTGATCGGCAGGGCTGCGGGCGAGGGTTCCCTGGGCTTCGCCAACCCGCTGGGTATTATCGGCGATCTGCTCAAGCTGCTCTTGGAGGTAGGCTATTGACGCACCCAATTGCGACTGGCGCATCATAACGGCCTCTTGCTCGTTAAGCATGTCTAGTAACATATCCCGCAACTTGGCTGCCTCTTGCTCACTGCGCAGCGCCTGCTGATGGAGCAGGTGCGGCACAAACCAGAGCAGCAGCGCGAGCAGGGTGATGACGGCAATGCCGAGTGCGACAAAGAGTGCGGTCATATGATTTCTCCTCCTAAGGCATGTTTCAAAATGGGTACATTCAGCTTGACAGTTCAGCGATGAGGCGATGAGGCGATACGGAACGCCTCACCGCGTCATCGTTTCATCGCTGAACTGTCAAGCTAGATTGAAACATGCCTAATACTACAATCCAGTATAGGAAGGAGACGACTGCACGGCTATGTTTTGTGATGACA
>CAIRFY010000395.1 GCA_903877945.1 uncultured Oscillochloris sp.
CGGGCACCATCCATTGCGGGCTTGGCCAAGCTGATCGCCGTCCAGAGACCATTGGCCATCCCTGGGTACGCGGATGGCGAGGGAGCATAGGGCGAGGCGGAATCCCAACTCGCCGCCGCATACGGGTCGTTCAGCGGATCAAGGCCCAGCGATGATGGTGGACGTGGGGGCGACGTGGAACCCGCGCCCGCGCCGTCACCAAGCAGCCCGCGCAAGGCAGCCTGTCCACGAGCAAGCAGTGCCGAACCGGCGACGCGCTCCTCCGGGCCGAGGGACGTCGCCTCGCCCGCCTGGAGCGAACCGGCCTGGAGCCAGCGCACAATGAGCTGGAGGATAGCCGGCTCCTCGATCCGCTGGCGCAGCAGGCCAAGCAAAATACGTTGATCGATACTATCGAAGTAGGCGGAAATATCCGCATCGAGCGCCCAGGTCAGACCCTGCTCGGCGTAGCGGGCCACGCGAGCCACGGCGTCAGGGACACCCACGGCCAGACGGCTACCGTAGGAGCAATCAAGGAAGAACGGCTCAAAGAGCGGTTGAAGCACCTGCTGCACCGCCCGCTGGGCCACCCGGTCGCGCACGGCGAGGATGGCGATAGCGCGGGCACCCCCGCTGGGCTTGGGGATCTGCACCTGGCGAGCGGGCAATGGGCGGTACGTACTACTGCGCAACTCATCCGCGAGACAGGTCATCTGAGCCGTCCAGCTTGCCTCAAAATCGCGCAGGGTCACGGCGTCTACCCCAGCACTGGTGCGGCGGCGGGCCACCTGGATATTGCTGCGCACCCGACGCCATGCCAGGGTGAGGTTCTCCACACGACAGACCTGATCCATGAGAAGGGGGCCGTCATAGCGAGGGAAGATGGGCATGGGAGTACTCCTTGTGATTTTCGATTTTTGATTGCGGATTTTGGATTGTGCTCAATCCGCAATCGAAAATCCAAAATCCAAAATCTGTGACTATTCAGCAAGATCCTGGAGCATCTTCAAACCCGCCTCCGTCACCGTCTGCTGATCAACCTCGGTACGCACCCCGGCGGAGGCGGCTGCGATCTGAGCCGCGCCCGCGATCCCCGCCAACTGGCGGTCGTGCTGGCGCTGCTGCTGGACGCGGACATCGATCCGCTCGGTGCGCCACTGCTCCAGCTTCTGCATCTGCTCCGTCACCATCTGGTCGTGACGGAGACTCAGCTCCAGTAGCGCCCGCTCGTGCTCCTCACGGCGCTCGGCGACCAGGCGAGACTGGGTGGCACGCTGCTCGGCGAGGTGCTGCTGCATCTCGGCGAGGGCCAGCACCTGGGAACCCTGGCGATCCGCGAGGGCCAGGGCGGTTTCACCCTCGGCGCGGGCCAGATCCTGCTGCGCCCCCAGCAGCCGGATCTGCTGATCGGTGTGATGGCTCTCACCTTGGTACTGCTGGAGATTCTCCCAGGCGACCTGCAAGCGGTGCTGCTCGGCCTGCCACACCTGCTCATCGTGGGTAATATCGGCAGTCTGGGCGCGGATCTGGGCCATGACAATATCCAAACGCGCAACCAGCGTAGCCTGCTGCACCTCAGCCTGCTGGGCAAGCAGACGCTCGCGGGCCATGGCCGCCGTCTCGGCCATGCGCAAGCTATGGGTACGCTCACTAATCGCCGCCTGACTCTCCAACCCCTGGAGGTGGGCCGTGTGGCGAGCGGCGTCCACCCGCAGATCCTCGTGGATCTGAGATGCAGCGACGGTCGCGGCGGTGGCTGCCTCGATCTGGCGCTCATCGCCCTGGCGCTCCACCAGCCGTGCGTTGAGGATCTCCAAGCCCGCCAGGGCCGGATCCGTGCGCAGGCGCTCGGTCACCGCCCGTGCGGGCGCGTCCATCCCGCCGACCGTCCCCTCAACCCCGGTGAGCGCAGCGTGGCGGTGCTGCTCGATGTAGCCGAGCAGGGCGGCGCGCGCAGCCGACATCAGGGCAGCGAGCGGCTCACGGTGGGCCGCAATCAGCAGCGGGTCGGAGACGGCCATATCAATCAGCATCCAAAGCCGCACCCGCCACTTGTCCGCGCTCCAGCCCTCGACTGGGCCAACGGGCACCTGCTGGCGTCGGGCATCAACCCACTGCACCAGGATGGCACCAGGCTGCCCCCAGATCCAGTAGCTGCCTGGCGTGTAGAGCTTCTGCTCGCCACCCGGCATGTGAGCCACAGCCCAGGCTCCCGGCGGTACCACCAGTTGGGCGGCGACGCCCAGCCCCTTGCGCGGCAGGGTCTGTGGCGCGGTCGCCAGGCCCGTCACGAAACGCGGCAACGGCAGGGTATGCGCCATCTGCTCCGCGTCAACCTCACCCCGCGCCGCCGCAATCCCGTCAACGATAGCACCCTCGACCGCACCTTTCACCATCGTCTGAAGCTGACTCATTGAGGTTCTCCCTTCGCGTGATTCACTACCGCTCGCACAATACTGCGCCGCCCGCCGAGAGCCTCCCAGGCCAAGGCATCGGCCA
>CAIRFY010000396.1 GCA_903877945.1 uncultured Oscillochloris sp.
GCGGGCGCGGGCGCGGGCGCACGACCTAAGCCGTGCAGTCCCTGGCGGGCTGCCTCATTCAGCGGGTTTAGGCTAAGAACGCGCTCAAGGCAGGTGCGCCGCTGCGTGGGGTCAGTGACGGCACCGGCCAGATAGAGCCACGCCAGTTCACTCTGCGGATCGTTGCGTACCGCACGGGCGAGCAGGTTTATGGCAAGCGCACGATCACCCATCTTTAGCGCAGCCACGCCCTGGCGCAGCAGATCATCGGGAGATTCGGGAATAGGTATCATGGATAGCTTGCCTTCGTGCAGTGTACTCCACCTACACTGTACATTGTACTGCTCTTACCGCTTGCATTACGGTGATGATATGCTACCATCGGAGTCCCAACCCATCTATACCAGCATGGTACAGGTGGCATTGGCACAATATGGTATATGCTTTTTTGTTATGGGGTTGTCTATGTACCACCGTCACATCACCGCTGCCCCGATGGCGGTCTTGGCATGGTTTACCAGCGACATGGACGGCTGGCTGTCGGCCCTTGCTATGCTAGCCCTGCTCGTCACGATAGTCACCCTGGTCGCCTTTGCCGTCGCCGACTGGCGTTCCTACCGAGGCCGGGGGGGACAGCGGGGCTACCGCCACCGGCGCACGGCCCACGAGCGTTTCGCCGCGAGTGCGGATCTCCCGCATCACGCTGCGGAGGAGGGCCGAGGGCAGGCAGCCGGGGGCAGGCAGCCGGGTGATGACGATGACGAGTTACTACGCCAACTGCTCGGACAGTGAAGAAGGATAGCAAGAGAGGATCACGTTCATGAAGGTAGGTATAGGTTACGGGAACCACGAGGATTCCTACCAGCTAGGAAAAAAAACAGCGAGCGAGGCCATGCGACAAGCCGCTATCACATCTCCAGACCTTGTGCTGGCTTTTATCAGCAAGCAATCAGACGCCGAAGCCTTCTACAACGGGTTGCGCGCTGTTGTCGGATCACGCACCCCGATCATCGGCGGATCAGCAGTCGGGGTTATCACAAATGACCACCTCTCGTACAATGACTCGCCGGCAGGTGTCGCTGTTCTCGAGTTCAACACTAGCCAGATCCAGTATGCGACGGCCACAGGAATCGATCAGAGCGAGTACCAGGCGGGGCAATACCTGGCCGAGCAGTTGACTGCTGGCCCGGACGCGAAGCTGCTGCTCATGTTTTACGATTCGGTCAAGATACCAGCGACGCCAGGTGCGCCGCCGGTGATGAACGCATCCCCACCGCTGATTGCGGGCATCGAGACGGCGCTGCCGCCCGGCATACCCATTGTAGGCGCGGGGTTGCTTAGTGATTCAACCTTTGGCACAACAATCCAGTTCAGCGGTTCGTCCATTCAGCAACAGGTCGTCGTCGGTGTTCTGCTGAGTGGCGCCATCGAACCCCATGTGACGATCACACACGGTTGTTCACTCAAGGACGGCATCTACCACACGATCACCAAGATGCAGGGGCCTATTATCGTTGAGATCGATGGGCGGCCTGCGACAGCGGTAGTCGATGAAGAGTACGGTGGTCCAAGCTGGCGCGAACAACTCCCTGTACGCCGCCTGACGATTGGGGTCAACCACGGTGATCGCTTCGGCGACTTCCAGGAAGATCAGATAGTTGCCCGCCTGATTGTTGGTGCGACGCCTGGGGACGGAGGGCTGGTACTCTTTGAACCCGACCTTGAGGAAGGGACGGAGTTTCAGTTTCTGCTTCGTGATGGTCAGATGATGATCGAATCTGCGCGCCGGAACGCGACAGCGCTGGTTGAACAGATCATCACCGCTGGTCACACCCCGCGTTTTGCGCTCTATATCGACTGTGCCGGCCGATGTGCGGCGATCTCCAACACGCTCACAGAGGAAGCCAGCGAGATCCAGGCCGTGATGAACCAGCATGGGATCCCCCTGCTTGGCTTCTACTCAGGTGTCGAAGTGGCACCATTGCTCGGACGCAGCCGTGGCCTCGACTGGACAGGTGTGCTGCTGATCCTCGCGGAAGCGTAAATCGTATGTCCACGCACGCAACCTCAACACTCACAGAGCAACTCCAGCAGGCTCGCAGGGAAGCGGCCTACTACCGCAAACTCGCGCAGGAGTGCGGGAAACGCCGCTTAAAAGAGTCTGAGGATCTCTCAAGCCTGATCGATAGGTTACGCCAAACCGAAATGGTCTTGGTGCAGGCTCGTGACGATGCGGACGCCGCAAACCGTGCCAAAAGCCAGTTCCTCGCGACGATGAGCCATGAATTGCGTACCCCGCTGACCGCAATCATCGGCTACAGTCAGTTGCTGGAGCATCTGGTCGAGATAGGCGACTTCCACTCGATTGAAAGCGACCTGCACCACATCTATACGGCGGGAAAACACCTGCTCGCGTTGATCAATGGCGTCCTTGACTTTTCGCGGATCGAGGCGGGCCAACTCCAGATCGTCATCGAACGTGTTGATGTGCCTGACCTCGTCCGCAACGCAATTGTGGCGGTCAATCCGCTGATCGCGCAGAACCGCAATACGCTGCAGGTTGCCTGCCCCGCATGTATGGTAGCGATGTACACCGATCCGCTCAAGGTACGCCAATCGCTGCTCAATCTGCTCGGGAACGCCGCCAAGTTCACCGAGGCTGGGACGATCCAGCTCACGGTGACCCAGGAGCTGATCGGTGGGGCGGACTGGGTCTGCTTCGCGGTTGCCGACAGCGGGATCGGTATTTCCACTGACCAGATGCCGAAGCTCTTTAAGCCCTTCTCCCAAATTGACGACTCGCTGAACCGGAAGTATGGCGGCACTGGACTTGGCCTAGCCCTCAGTCAGCGGCTCTGCCAGCTTCTTGGCGGCAATATTACGGTGGTGAGCACCATCGGTGTGGGGTCGATCTTCACAATGCGGCTGCCCGCCACCGCCCCGATCACGTCGCAGGAGCCGGATATGACGCTCTATAGCGGGGCCGCGCTGTAAACAGCATGAGTCTACATTGGCAATTGCCAGCGGAGTTGATAATTGCCAATATTGGCACCAGACAAGGTTCAGATTGGCGATGAGGCGAAGACGCGATGAGGCGAGGACGCGATGAGGCGAAGACGCGATGAGGCGAGGACGCGATGAGGCGAGGACGCGATGAGGCGAGGACGCGATGAGGCGAGGACGCGATGAGGCGAGGACGCGATGAGGCGAGGACGCTATGAGGCGAGGAC
>CAIRFY010000397.1 GCA_903877945.1 uncultured Oscillochloris sp.
GCATTGGTTGGTTCCCCCCCCGCTTGCGGGGGGGCTAGGGGGGGTGATCGGCGGGAGCCTTTCTGCGAAGATATTTACAACTGTAGTACTATCGGCTATCGGCTATCGGCTATCGGCTATCGGCTATCGGCTATCGGCTATCGGCTATCGGCTATTCTCACGTTAGTCGATCTGGAGAATGTAGCCCTTCCCACGCACATTGAGCAGATAGCGCGGGGCACTCGGGTCGGGCTCGATCTTCTGACGCAGATGGTGGATGTGCGGCTTGATCAGCTCGCCTGCCTCAAGCTCGCTCGTTTCATAGCCCTGGGCACAGCGCACCAACTGTGTATACGAGAGCATCTGCCCCGAGTGTTCAGCAAGACAGAGCAACAGGCGAAACTCGGTCGGAGTCAGGTTCAGCGAGCGCTCGCTCAAGGTCGCCGTCTGATGCCACGTGTCCAAATGCAGATGGCCGATGGTCAGCACACGCTCGTGGCCTGCTGCACCTGGGCTACTGCTACTGCCGATACTGCCGCCGCTGTTCGAGAGGGAATCCTCTAGTGCATGCGTCGCCGACCCACCGCTCGCAAGCTCCTGCACAGCCTGTCCAATCGTATTGATCAGCGAATTCTGACGTTGGCGCTTGATCCGTTCGGCGAGGCCAGCGGCAACGCGATCCATGATCTGCGCAGGGTCGCTCGTCTTGAGCATATAATCAAAAATACCCTGATGAATGCCCTCAATCGCCGACTCTAGGGAGCCGTGGCCAGTAAGGACAATGACCTCCGTGTCGAGTCCGCGTGCCCGCAGCGCCTCTACAACCTGGATTCCATTGATCCCTGTCATCTGGAGATCGACAAGCATGAGGTCGAAAGGTTGAGAGCTAAAAAGCGACACCGCCTCCTCGCCGCTCGATGCGGTCGTCACCGTATAGCTAGCGCGACGGAGGAGTGCGCTTAATGTTAATCGGATATTTTGCTCATCATCAACCACTAGGATGTTGGCAGAATCACTCATTACGGTTTGCGCTCCACGAAAAAACACACTATAGTTAGGAACACGAAGTTATTGCAATCATAGCACGTGCGGCTTTCTGGTGTCAATGTGGAGCCGTGTGCGGACTCAGCGCCGACCGTATCCCCTCACCCCCTGCCCCTCTCCCTCACGGGGAGAGGGAAGATTCCGCACCAGAAAGCTTCCGGCTCCCCCTCTCCCGCTCAGGGAGAGGGGGCTGAGGGCGGCCTTCGCCGTTAATAGCCGAGGCGTTTACGCCTACGGCACGAGCAATCCCAACAAAATAATCGAGGGGTGGCGATGCCTCCCTTCCAGGTAGTCGTATTATGGGAGAACTGGAACAACTCCGTCTACAGGTCGCCACGTTGGAGCGTCACCTGGTCGAGACCACGGCCCACGCGGAGATCGTCGAGCGCGAGGCAGCGCTCCAGATGTCGCGGGCCGTCGATCTCGGCGCACGACTCAGCGCCATTCTCTCGATCTCTGCCGCCCTGCTCATTAGCCGCGACATCGACGCCATTGTCCAGTTGGTGGTGCGCGAGGCGGTAAACCTTTTCCCTGGTACCAGCGCGGCTCATCTCTTCATGACCGACTCAGAGCAGGATGGCTTGGTGCTACGCGCCGCCAACAATCCGGCGGTGATCCTCACCCGGCCCAGCGTGGGTCTGGCTGGCAAAGCAATTCTCTCGCCCCGCGCAATGCTGCTCGTTGGTCCACAGCTTGATGCGGCTCTGTCTGATATGAGCGCGGATCAGATCGCCGCCCTGCGTGATAACCTGGACACGTGGCCACCCCTAAGCGCCCTGTTGGCCCCTCTCCGCGTCGAGAGTCAGCGATTTGGTGCCCTGATCCTCTACGGCGGGGTACACGCCCACCTCTATCACCCACGTGACCTGCCGTTCGTCCAGGCGCTGGCCAACCTGGCCGCCGTGGCGATTGATGAACTGAGCCAGCGCACCCGCGCCGCTAATCTCCAGCGGGATCTGACCCTCACCCAGTCGCTCCACGCCGAGGCGCAGGCTCGCCTGAATGCCGCCCAAGCCCAGTTGCTCCAGAGTGCAAAGCTGGCCGCCGTCGGCGAACTCTCGGCCTCGGTGGCCCACGAGATTAATAACCCGCTCTATGCGGCGCGCAACAGCCTCTACCTTGTCGAGCAGGATCTCGATCCCGACGCGCCGCAGCGCGCATTCCTGACGATTGCCCAGCAAGAGCTTGGTCGTATCGCCCGGATCATCACCCGTATGCGCGACTTCTACCGCCCTGCGAGGGCTGAGTTAGCCGCTACTAATATCAACCTGCTCCTGCGCGAGACTCTGGAGCTTGTGCAGACTCACCTGCGCCACGGCCATATTAATGCCTCCGCCGACCTAAGCGTCGAGATCCCATCGATTATCGCTCATGCCGATCAACTACGGCAGGTGTTTTTGAATATTATCCTCAACGCCTGCGACTCGATGCCCAACGGCGGCGACCTGCGGGTGAAGACCCGGCTCCTCCATGCCCGCAACGAGGCTCCGATCACCATCGGGATTGATATTTGCGACACGGGCTTTGGCATCCCCCCGGAGCATCGCCCCCACCTGTTCGAGCCGTTTTACACCACCAAGGCCCACGGAACCGGCCTTGGCCTCGCCATTAGCGCCCATATTGTCACCCAGCATGGCGGGCGAATTATGGTCGAAAGTGAGCTAAACCAAGGCACAACATTCAGTGTTCTTTTGCCAACATCGAATATTTAGGCGTGTTTCAATTCAGTTTGGCAGTTCAGCGCCGAGGCGATGATGTGATGAGGCGCTTGTATCGCGTCATCGCCTCGGCGCGTCATCGCAGGACAGTCACGCTGAATGTGCCCATTTTGAAACATGTCTTAGCGTCATTGCTATGAAGGTTATTACTTCTGGTTATCGCTTCGTCACACAAAGTTGTGACCTCCCATCTTCTTAGCGTCGCCTGGGCTGGTACGATGATGGTGGGACATTTTCGTCCATCGTCATCTGAGGATCTCATATGCCACCCAGGCAGATACAAATATGTGATGATGATCCGGCGGCGGCGCTGATTACGCAGCGGGGGCTTCAGAATCTCCTGAGGGATCGGTATACTATTACGGTTGCCTCAACGCCCAATGCAGCGTGGCTGGTCTGCGCCCACAGCAATGTTGATTTGCTCATTGTTGACCCTGGCACGGGCGGGAGTCAGGCCAGCGCCCTCGTGCGTGTCATGCACGCCTTTCGCCCCATGACCCCGATCCTCATCCTCACCGCCTACGATACACCTGGTCTGCGCGTCAGGATGCGTGATCTTGGTGTCAGCTACTACGCCGCAAAACCCATCGACTTCAAAGATCTATTGCCGATGGTCACATCTGCGCTGCACCTGACGCCCATCCCCGATACCTTGCCCACGAGACTTCACGCCTGCCACCATCGCTAGTACGGATCTCCAGAGATCCGTATGCAGTTGCGCATCCTGGGAGCGCGGGTGTCCCGCTCGCCTGAACTCGGATGCGGGCGGGGCGCCCGCGCTCCCAGAAACCCACTACGAATTTCCAGAACCCTGTACCAGTCCTTACTCCCATCTACGAGATGACATTGCTCGTGTGCGCGGGCTTTTCCTGGCGCGCCTGCTTCTGTCCTGCTGCGTGCGTGTCAGGGCTGTTGCAAAGTCGCTTAACAACAGCGACTCTCTACCACATGCTGACAGACGACGACCCCGGCACACACCCGCTGGTCTTCCCGGCGCTGCCAACGCTCCCATCCGATATCGCGACATTCCCCACGCGCGCGCTCGACCGCGACCCCGGTCGGCGTCATCCCATGCGTGTCCTACAGCTTGTGGCTCACGATGCCAGCACGGCGGCTCAGTAGTGTTCCGGGGAAGCGGTGATACTATCACCTCCTTACCTCCCCGCCTTCTCGCCTCCTCATCTCTTCGCCTCTCCGCAGGGCCGTGCGGACAAGCATCATCATAAAAAGACCCCAGCCGAGCCAGGCGAGGATGCGACCGCTAAAGCGCGAGATCAGTAGGGCGAATAAGATCAGGGCGCGGATTGCGCCGACGACCAGACGCTTCCAGCGGATCGTATGCGGCTCCAGACTCCAGTTCATCTGGATGATATGCGGCAACAATCCGCGCTCGACGCAGCCCTCTAGTGAGAAAACATAGATCAAATCGGTGTGGCGTGCGGCGAGGAGCAGGTCGCGCTCAAGGGAGTCTCCAGAGAGCGGCGGGAGATCATCGAGCGCACTATCGGCGGCCCCGCCCACAGCGCCCACGCCGATGCTATCGGCGGTAGGGCCATAGCTGGAAATCAGCGCCCCCCCGATGTCATCGCCCAGAGTATTGATCGGCAGGCTGCTGTAGCACATCAGCACCTCGACATCGGCGGGTAAACCAACGATATCGAAGGCGCGCTGGATGACAGTGCTGCCCGCACGCCGGTCGTCCGCCAGGATAGGCAACTGGTAGGCGTGAACCTCGTAGCCATCATGGTGAATCTCACCGACTAAATCGGCATAGGCGGCGCGGGCGGCGGCAAAGAGAACATTCTCGTGGACGAGCCAGACGCGGCGGGCCAGGTCGCGTATACCCCAGCGCTGGATGCGATCAAGCTCGCTCGATGGTGGCTCAATATCAATGCCGATTGCGTGAAAGATCAGCCCGTGTTCGCACGACCAGGCGCGGAAGTTGCGGTAACACTCGACCGCTTGCGGATAATTCTGGAGGTGAAACCAGCCACCTTCACGCTCGGGGATCTGGAGCCAGGCGACGACCTGAACCCCGTGTTCATTGAGCATGCGGACGGCGGCGACAAGGGCGGGGGTGTGATCGCGGATCGCGAGAGCGACGCCATATCCGTTGGTCACCAGATCATCAATGAGGCTAGGCCGTCCGAACAGTTCCAGCATCGCCCGCCCATCGAGATCGCAGAAGAAGATCAGGTGTGGGTGCCCATAGCTCTGCGGGACTATTGGTGTTATCTTGCTCGATGCCGGCACAGGTAGCGATCCACTGTAGCGATGTGACCCGCACTCTTGCGCAACACAACGATCTGGCTCGGATGGGGCACGAGAGTCATTATAGCACCCTGTCGCGCATGAACGAGGAGGCGATAGCATCGCGTCCGCGCCTCCTCATCGAACTGTAAAGCTGATCTAAACCCAATACTTTTCGAATAAGCGGTCTCAGAGCCGACCTTGCCCCCTCACCCCCTGCCCCTCTCCCCGTGAGGGAGAGGGGGCTGGGGGGTGAGGGCCGTCCGGCGGCAGATTCCTTATTCGAAAAGTATTGGATCTAAACCATGCCTAAAAATATGCTCAAGGGGAGGGAAGGGGTTCTCGCTCAGAGATAGGTTTCACTGCGTTGTCGGTGGGCGTGGGCGTGTCGGTGGGTGTGAGCGTCGCCGACACGGTATCAGTGGGCGTCGCCGTATCGGCGGCCGTCGCGGTCGCGGTTTCCGTGTCAGTGGGTGTCGCGGTCGCGGTTTCCGTGTCAGTGGGCGTCGCGGTCGCCGTGGGATTCTCTGTGTCAGTGGGCGTCTCCGTCGCGGTCGCCGTGGGATTCTCTGTGTCAGTGGGCGTCTCCGTCGCGGTCGCCGTGTCGGTGGGTGTCGCCGTCGCCGTCGCTGTGCTGGTGGGTGTCGCCGTCGCGGTCGCAGTTGCCGTGTCGGTGGGTGTCGCCGTCGCAGTCGCAGTTGCCGTGTCGGTGGGTATCACCGTCGCCGTCGCCGTATTCACAGACGTAGGTATACTTACCACGGGAACCGTCACCGTCGCCGATGACTGCGGGTTATTCGGTGCATTGATCGGTGTCAAGAAATGAGGAGTGGGGACTGTCGTCTGAGTAGGCAAAAATGCAGGATACGCGGTACCATCCGCCGTTGCAGATGGCGTGAACGTCATCGGCACATTGGTGCCGACTGCGGGGCTACGATCTGCGGGTGGCACGCTGCTCGGCGTCGCGCTAGGACTGGGTGAGACATGAGCATCTAGCACACCACCGGCATGAGGAACGGTGATAATCATGAGAGACGGCGTGGCAGTGGGCAACAGAGCAGGAGTAGCTGAGGGTGAGCGCGCCAACCCGTGTGTCGGCGCGGATGGCTGCGTAGTTTGCACGGATGTCGGTGGTGGATCTACGGTCAGAACAGCAACCGGGGTATCCGGTTCAGCGGTGGGGAGGCTGGCGCGAATGTGAAGCATACCTGTGGCGGCACGAGTGAGCGCGCCTGGGGTATCGCTCAGCGGGTTGGGCGCACGCCGCAGACCAACCGAGGCGCGGTCGAGCAGATGTCCAAGGCGCACGAGGGACTGGCCCCGGATTGTGGGATCCGCCGTCTGGAGTGCATCAAGGATCAGGGGAGTCTGGGCTTGAATCCCGTCGATGCTGCGCTGATACTGGCTAAGGTGAGCGTCAGGCAGATCGATAAGGGCATCAATTTCGCCGACCCGGTGTTCAATAATCGAGAGCCCAATCTCTGCACGGGCATCAGGATTACGTGCAAACCGCAGGTGGGCTTCCTCTGAAAAGAGCTTCCAGGAATAGAGCGACTCATCGGGAAGGCTGCTGGCGGCCGCCGCATCGACGCCGAAAAACGTCATGACGACGACCAGAATCGTCGCGAGGGTGGAAGCAGCAAGGCGGGGGATGCCATACCGAGCCAGCCTTGCACCAAACATTGACAACGCATGACCGATACGGGTGGTGGGCGGATCGGAGCGAGCATAGGCAGCACGCGCAATCTGTTCGATCTCGCTGCTGCTGCTGGCGAGCCACTGCTCAAGGGACGGGGGCAGGGACGCGGTCGCCTGATAACGGATCGCGGCGGCAGTACGCAACATTGGTTCGAGCTCAGCCGCGTGGGTGGGATAGCGTCGTAGGCACTCATCAACGCTTATGCCTGCGCGCAGATCAGCGAGAGCCTTGTCTAAAATGGATGCGATATCGACACGCACCGCTTAATCTCCTGTTGGGGCCTCGCAAGACACCAGTGGCGGATCAATGAGGGTGGAAGATTGCGTCCTTGTGGCAGCAAAAAGATGAACATCGTCAGAATCCGTGTTCAGGATGCGCTGGAGGCTTTGGATCGCCCGATGCTGAAGAGATTTGATCGCGCCCTCGGTACGCTGGAGAATTTTCGCAATCTCGTTGTTGCTCATATCGGCGAAAAAACGCAGCATGAGTACCTGCTGCTGATCTTTTGTGAGTTGCCCGATTGCTTGCTGTAGTGCCACACGATCAGTGATTGTGCGTGCGTTATCCTGGCTGCGCTGATCCACAAGATCACCCTGGAGATCGAAGGATGTGAAACTGAATCGACGTCGGCGCTGGTGACTACAGAGAACGTTTGATGCAATGGTGTAGAGCCAGCCGAGAAAGGATTTCTCGTCGCGATACTCAAAGCGCGAGATCCCGTAGATCACCTTAATGAAGACCTCCTGGGTCAGGTCTTGAGCCAGTTCGTGTTCGCTGACCCGCAGGTAGATATAGCGTAAGATCAGGTGCGCGTAGCGATCATAGATCTCGCTGATGGCACCCGGATCTCGTGATTGTGCGCGACCGACCAGGTCGTGGAGTTCCACTGATTGAGTCATACGGGATAGCGCAAGTACGGCCTCCGGTACGGATGCGGCGTCTGTCTTCATGGAGCCATAGACGCACCAACTGTCCGAAAAAAACCGTAAGTTCATGCGATGTATCGGCTATCAGCGTAATCACATCTGTCCGACTCAGCATCGGGGTGTGTACGTATCTAGGTATTATAGCGAAAGCTACGTATGATGCTAGTGAAGAAACGGTTAAGAGTGGCTTAAGATTGACATTTTGTCAGATTGTGGTTCAGATCCGCCTCACCGTTTGGCGATGAGGCGATGAGGCGTTTATCTCGCCTCATCGCTTCATCGCCTCCCCACAGAACTATGAGGCTGATCCGAACCATGCCTAAGGCATGTTTCAAAATGGGTACATTCAGCTTTACAGTCTTGCGATGAGGCGATGAGGCGATGAGGCGATACGGAACGCCTCACCGCGTCATCGTTTCATCGCTGAACTGTCAAGCTGGATTGAACCATCCCTAAGGCA
>CAIRFY010000398.1 GCA_903877945.1 uncultured Oscillochloris sp.
CGCTGGTTCCGCTGCTGATCTGGGCGGTGAGACGCTTCCAGATACGCGGGGTGAGCGTGGTCACCCTATTCCTCGCCAGCCTGATAACGCTGGAGTTGTTCCTTGCCCAAGGGCCATTTGTCGCCACCACCCCCAACCCGCTCGCGGCCAGCCTCGACGCCCATCTGTACATCATGATCATTGCGACCAGCGCCTATGGGATAGCGGCGCTGGTTTCCGAGCGTGCGACGGAACACGCTGTCCAGATGCAGGATAAAGAGGCGCTGCGGGCCAGCGAGGCGACCCTGCGCAGCTTCTTCGACAGCGCCACAATAATGATGGGCATCGTCGAGCTGATTGACGATGATATTCTGCACATCGCGGACAATGCGGTCACTAAGCGATTTCTCGACATACCCGGAGATACGTTCTACCCCTACCGTGCGAGCGCGGGCGGCGTGCCGCCAGAGCATATCCACCTCTGGCGTGCGCAGTATGTCGCCTGCGCACACTGCGGCACCCCGGTGATCTTTGAGTACACGCACACGACAACGGGCGGGCCGCGTATACTGGCGGTGAGCGTCAGCCTGATTGCCGGGCCGACAGACGTACCCCAACGCTTTGCCTATCTGGCGGAGGACGTGACCGAGCGCAAGCAGACGGAGGCCGATCTGCGTACGGCCCACGACCGCTATGCCTTCCTGTCCAGCCACGACTCGCTGACGGGCATGCTCAACCGCCGGGCGATTACCGACCACGTAGACGCGGAGCTGGCGCGGGCCAACCAGGGCAGTTACCCGCTGAGCCTGGCCC
This sequence comes from uncultured Oscillochloris sp., assembly GCA_903877945.1. Lineage (GTDB taxonomy): Bacteria > Chloroflexota > Chloroflexia > Chloroflexales > Chloroflexaceae > Oscillochloris. The sequence goes on from CAIRFY010000398.1 coordinate 793, forward strand.
TGCTCGACATTGACCACTTCAAGGCGGTGAATGACCAGCACGGGCATCTGGTGGGCGACTTTGCCCTAATCCATATCGCGCAGATCCTGACGCAGACGGTACGCCCCTTCGACTGGGTGGGCCGCTGGGGTGGCGAGGAGTTCCTGGTGGTGCTGTCCAGCACCGGGCTGCACGATGCGTGCATGATTGCCGAGCGGCTGCGTGCGCAGATCGCGGCGAACCCGTTGCGCCGCCCTGATGAAACCGAGCTACACCTCACCGTCAGCATTGGCATCGCCAGCACCGGGTTGTCCCTGGAGCGTGCGGGGGATCCGAAGCAACTGTTCCGCTATGCCGACGATGCGCTGTATACCGCGAAGCTCAATGGTCGCAACCAGATCCACTGCACCGCCCCGGTCGCGACGACGAACGCCGATCCGCTGTAGGTGGCCGAGATCGGGGTGCGTACACCGTCACTCAGCCCTCACCCCCAGCCCCCTCTCCCTGAACGGGAGAGGGGGCTGCGCGGTGATCACACGACTTTGCAACACGCCCTGCCCGCCGGGGGACAACCGCGTGGCCGCGCCCTATCCCCCCACCGGCATCCTCGGTGGCGCAGTGCGCCAAAGTACCTCCACGTCCTCCGGGGTCAGGCCGTAGGCGGCGTTGACCAGATCGGCCAGCCGGCGCTCCAGGCCCAGGGCTTCGTTGGCCCGCTGCTGGACGGGCGTGGCCTGTTCGCTGTATCCCGCCCGCAATGCCTTCAGCCCGCTGGGTGTGAGCGTGCCAGCGGGTCGCGGCCTGCGCTTCTTCACCTCGACGATAAACTCGTCCGCGCTCAGGCTGGCGAAGTCGGCCAGCTTCTGGCCCGCTTGCTCTACCCCGAACTCGCTGCGTAGCCAGTCCAGCGTGTCGCGCCGGGACTCCTGGTTGGCTTGGGTGATGGCGATCAGCCGGGCCACCGCTGGCTCGACCTCGGCGCGGGTGGCGTCGGTGGGCGCGGCGATGGGGATCTGCTCCATCAGAAAGCCAGCCGGGTTCAGCGCCTCGTCCTTCATGTGTGGCAGGAATCGCCAGTTGTGCCACCACATCAGCGGGGAGTTGAGGACGGCGAGAAGGTATGGATCGGCCTTTGGTAACATAAAAGTCTTATTGTTACCGTAGAATTCTCGGTCATCAAAACAGTATCGTGGATGAAATTGAATTTCCTGATACATCAATTTAGGCTGTAAGAAAAGGTGATGGAAGGATGTTGCAGATTGAAATTGCCACCACTCTTGGTTTCCTGCCCGTTTCTCAAGCGCATCACGGTGATGTGAAAGATGTTGTTCAATCATCGGATAATCTGGGATCGAGACGCCTTGACCGGCAAAAATCATCCACAGCCCATCCCACTCAGGCGACCAGCGCTTAATATCCTGCCCGCGCAGGTAGGGCTTGATGATCTCGGCTGAGCGCGGGTCGTCGCGAACAAGCCGCTCTTTGGTTGGCGGATCAATCAGGAACGCCTCGTTGAATCCTGTCAACACACCGCGATAGGGCTTCACCCCGGCGAACTCAGTCAGCGGCACACCCGCCCGGCGGATCTTCGCCATCAGGTCGTCGGTCTCAGATTCCTCCAGGCTCCAGGCGCTGCGCCCAAAGCGAGCCTGGGGAACCGGGTGGCTATAGCGGGCCACATAGCTATCGAGGCTCACCAGCTTGAGCGCCTCACGCGGGAAGGCCGTCACCTGCACCTGATGGTCGGCGGGCAGCGGCGCAGCGTCGCCCGGCGGCTTCTCCAGCACAATGATGCAGGGAAAGACATCCGCGCCCGCGAAGATCGGCGCGTGGCCGAAGTCAATCACCTGGGCGATGATCGTCTGCTCGGCGAAGAAACCGCGCAGCGCCTCGCCATAGCCCGCCCGTAGCCATTTGTTGGTGACGATATAGCTCATGCGCCCACCGGCACGCAGCAGCCGCACGCCCTGGTGGTAAAAGTAAACAAACAGATCCGCCGCGCCGTGGAATGTCTCGGGGAAGATCGCCGCCAGGAACGCCTTGTAGGGCGCGATCTGCTCCTGACGCACGTAGGGCGGATTGCCGATCACCGCATCAAAGCCCGCCTGATCGCCCAGCGGGCGACCGTGGCGGTCGTAGAAAACCTCGGGGAACTCCAGATCCCAGTGGAAGAAGCGGTGAGCCTCGCGCAGGGCGCGCACCTCGGCCAGCGGGCGCTCGAAGGCCGGGGTAGCGAACGCGCCCGTATCGCGGCGAGTGGTGTAATCCGCCATCGCCCGCCACATACTGCGCTCGGGGGCCGCGCCAAAGCCCGCCGCCGTCGCCAGATCCGCGTGGACGGCAAAGCGCTCCGTCAGCCCGGCCCGCACCGTCTCGTAAATGCGCTCCTGCTCCTTAACATCGCCCACGGTGCGCCCGGCGCTACCCTCGATCAACCACATACTGCCCACGGCGCTGCGCATGGCCCCGGCGAAGGCCGCGTCATCGAGCAGGCTGAGCTGAGTATGACCCTCACCCCCTCGGCCCCCCTCTCCCTGAATGGGAGAGGGGGGAGCGCCTTTGGCCCGCATTTTCCCGCTGTGCTTGGCTCGCTTCGGCGTAGGGCCGACAGCATCCAGTTCGCTGGCGCGAGCGCCGACCAGGGCGTTGCCGCAGCGCAGGTGGTGATCAAGAAACGAGAGCGGACGGCCCTTGGCGGCGGTCGCCAACCAGAGCGAGAGCTTCGCCAGATCTACCGCCAGCGGGTTCAGGTCAACCCCGTAGATGCAATTCTGGGCCACGCGGCGCTTCCAGTAGGCGAGATCGGATTCTTCTTCGACGCGATGGCCCTCACCCCCAGCCCCTCTCCCTGTGAGGGAGAGGGGCTGGGGGTGAGGGGCAACGGTGGGCGGCGACACGCCGATCTCCACCAGATAGCGGGCGATGTACTCCATCGCCGCAACCGGGAAATGGCCGCTGCCCATAGCCGGATCGACGCAGTTCACCTCCAGCACCGCCGCAATCTTGTCGGCGTCGGTCTTTTTTCCGGCGACCGCAGCATCAAGGACAGGACGCAGGGTCTGCTCAATAATGTATTGTACTACAAAATCGGGGGTATAATAAGATCCAGTGCGGTGACGCTCACCCTTATCGTTGACGAGGGCGATGGAGAAGCCCTCAGGGTCAGAATCAACCGGCTCCAGATGATACTCCAGCAACCCCTCGTAGATCGTCCCCAGGTGACGCTCCGCCAAGTCGCGATAGTCAATAAACTCGCGCAGACCCGTCTGCGCGCTAACGATGCGGGCCAGCTTATCGAGAGCCAGTTGGAGTTGCGCATCGCCCACGCTATAGCGGTCGAGGAAGGAGTGGCGCTCCGGGTCGAACAGCCCACCGTTAAAGGTCGCCACCTTCAGCGGCGGACTGCCGAGATTGATGATCCCAAACAGATCGCGCAGCCTAGCCCAGGTCTGCCCGGTATCAGTGAGCAGAGTTACACCGCTATCCAGGCGACGGCTAACATCGCGGACGAGCGCGTAGAGACTATACTGGTCGCGGTAGGTCAGGCTTTCGCGCAGGGGCAGTAGCTCACGGGCCTCGGCGTAGAGGATAAACAGCAGACGATAGAGGACGATCAGGCTGTTGGTATAAATGATCGGGAGGGACGCAGCAGGGTCAGCGGATCGTGCATCTAAGGCACCCACACGCCCTGCTGCGCCCAGAAATCCATTGCGGGGATAATCGAGGAAGCCCTGGGCGATATGGCGCAGGGCGTCGAAGACCTGGATCTTGAGCGACTCAGACACACCACGAGCGTAGTCCACGCTCTCGCGGAGCATGCCATCGAGAGTAAGCGCATCGCCGACAGGCGGATCAAACGCGGCACGGCGGAAGAAGACGAAGAAGTAGAGAAACGCAGCGGGGTCGTTTGCATCGGCCAAATCCTTCAGATCAACCTCGTAAAAACGATCCTGCTTCTCGACCGTCTCCTTATGGTAGATCCGCCAGCGGCGGCCATTCGTCAGAATACCCCACGGCACCCCGGAATGGCGCATGTAGAAGGCAATCTGGTCGGCAGGCACCCTGGTGATCTCATCGCTCTCGCCCTGGCTGGAGACATCAAGCGTGCGTTCCCAATACTTCGCATCGCCCACCGCCAGGGCCGCGCCCAGGTCGGCAGCGCTGAGTACCTTACCCTTGTTCGCACTGAGAGCGGCCAAGTCGCGGTAAAAGAGATAATCCGGCTTCTTCGTGCCCTTAGGCGTGCGCAAGGCGGCCTGCACCTCGAAGGTATGACCGAGGGCGGCCAGCACCGGGCGCACCAACTCGTGCTCGGTCTGGGCCTCGTTGGGCGAGGGGGTGAACGTAGCAAAGAGGGCGCGCACCTGCGCGAGAACGGGGGCAGCCTCGTCCACCACGTCGAGCCAGGCACTCCGGCGAGGCAACGTCTCATCGAGATAGCGGTCAGCGAAAAGCTGGCGGTTGTGGTGGAACTGAGCGAGGGCGAGGGGCAACTGAGAGGCCGACATACGCAGACACCTTCACGTCGCACCTGCGCATCGCCACCTCGACACGGAGATGCGATACCACAAGGACGCAACGCGCACAAACGAATAACCCGCACACCGCTTTACTTTACCGTTCTGTGCGACCCTCACCCCCTGCCCCTCTCCCTCACGGCATATCTTTACCCACATCTTTTTTACCGCATGACAATGCGGTGTATCGGCTCCCCCGGCGGGCGACTGACGTCGCCGCTGGGGAGCCTACG
>CAIRFY010000399.1 GCA_903877945.1 uncultured Oscillochloris sp.
CGCAGCCCTCACCCCCCAGTCCCCTCTCCCTGAGCGGGAGAGGGGGAGTCGGACGCATCCTGGGGCGGAATCTCCCCTCTCCCCGTGAGGGAGAGGGGCCGGGGGTGAGGAGGCAAGGTCGGCATAAATCGGCTTATAGCAATCCTCTTGGGGTTGTTGTGTGGAGTCAAGGCTTTAGCCGGATAAGGCCGCCTAAAGGCTCGACTCCTTTTCATAACCAGTTTAGGATTGCTATATGTGAAAGGTATTGGTACGAGACGGGTGTGACAAAGGAGATCGTGATGATCCGTATGCGGCCTACCTGTGTGCTGATTCTGCTGACCATGGTGCTGAGCGCATGTGCCAGCGCACCGGCGGCAGTCCCGACGGCGACCAGTAGTGCGCCTGATGTGCCCACGGCGGGCACGCTGATCGATCCGCCCAAATTGCTGAGCGACTTTACGCTGGCGAGTAGTGAGGGCGGCAAGCCGTTGAGCCTGAGCAACCTGCGCGGCAAGCCGGTGCTGCTCTACTTTGGCTACACCTTCTGCCCTGATGTCTGCCCGACGACCCTGGCCGAGTTTATCCGGGTCAAGAAAGATCTCGGTAGCAGGGCCGATCAGCTCGCGGTGCTGATGGTGAGCGTTGACCCCGAGCGCGATACGCCGGCGGTTCTGGAGCGCTATATGAAGGCGTTCGACCCGAGCTTTATCGGGATGACCAGTGATGAGGCAACCCTGCGCCGAATCGGCGGCGAGTACGGGCTCTTCTACAAACGCCAGGCGGTAAGCGGCAGTTCTGCCGCCTACCTAATGGATCATAGCGCAGCGTCGTACCTGATTGACCCGCAAGGGCAGTTGCGAATGGTCTACAGTTACGGCACGCCCCATACAGTGATCGCACCTGACGTGGAGCGTCTGCTCGCCGAGAGGCGCTAGGAGGCCGCAATGGCACGCTTGATCCGCATGCTGATGGGGTCAATCCTCCTGGCAACCTGCCTCACGTCCTGCGCTGCCCCGGTGCTGCCGCCCCTGGCCGATGGCGTGGTTCGTGTACAGCAGGTGCGCGAGGGACTGACGTTTACCCTCGACAGCCAGTCCGCCCCACGGAAGAACACGACGCAGCACCTGCGGATCACCCTGGTCGATGCGGATGGACGCCCGGTGGAGAACGCAAATATCTACTTCGATATGACGATGAATATGCTCTGTCTTAGCGATGGCAAGCCGGTGGCGAACGCGGTCGGGCGCGGGGGCTACGAGGTGGATGTGGTGTACGTGATGGCGGGGGACTGGAAGGTGACGGCGGTCGCGACCCTGGGCGACCGTGATTTACGGGCCACCTTTCCGATCCATGTCACAGAGTAGCGCGTGAGACCGGGAAGGTGTTCGCTACTACCCATACAACAAGATTGTGCCACAGAAAGCCACAGAAATATATTTCTGTGGCTTTCTGTGGCCGTGAACTCAGGAAGTCTTGTTGTCGTCCTACGCCGTCACCTGTGCTTTACTCGGTACCGTCGGCATCAGCGGCGCTCGGCGGCGATGGCAGGTGAGGTAGACCAGCGGCCCCATTGTGCAACGTATGGCGCGCAGACGACCACGGGGTATAATCGCCGCCATACTCGGTCGCAGCACCGTCATCTCATTATCCACAATCAGCTTGCACGTCCCCTGAAGGACGACTACAAGGACATCTACCTCATCGTTGATATGCTGAGGTATGGAGGATCCATCGGCGAGGCGGAGCAGGTTCACATTCAACTGCTCGGTGTTTGCGCTATAGGCCGGGCCGTCGTACTCTACTGCCTGCAGCGCCTCTGCTATATTGATCAGCAAATCGGCTGGAAGGCCCATGGTTCGCTCCTCTCATGTTTGTTCGTGCGCTAACCGGCGAGGCTCGGCAGCCCTCATCGTGCCCGAGCAGCCCTGCACAATGACGCTCGTGGCTCAGGGCAGCCGTGAGCCGGACCACTGGTGCCGGTGCGCTGTGAATATGTGCACTGCTATTATATCTTGTATATCTTGGTTCGCTACAAAGGCGCAGCTTTGAGCCGCGCCTACGTGACCTGGGACTTATTCGCGCTTAGGCATGTTTCAAACCAGCGTGACAATTCAGCGACGAAACGATGACGCGGTGAGGCGCTCCGTATCGCCTCATCGCCTCATCGCCTCATCGCCTCATCGCCTCATCGCCAAACTGTCACGCTGAAACCTGGCACCTGAAACCTTGTCTTAGCCCTAGGATCCGTCACGGATCAGAATCACCG
>CAIRFY010000400.1 GCA_903877945.1 uncultured Oscillochloris sp.
CAAAATGCAAAATGCAAAATGCAAAATTTTGCATTTTGCATTTTGCATTTTGCATTACTACTTAGCTGCGGGCATATACAACTGATTGACGTAATCGGCGAGCATGCGTCGGAAGCTGAACTGCGGGGCGCAGGTGGCAATCGCCTCTTTGCAGGTCTGCACCCAGGCTGTGGGTACGCCGTTTGCGGTGCGGTTGTCGTAGAAGCGCGGGGCGATCTGGTGTTCTAGGATGTCGTAGAGCGACTGCGCGTCGTTCCAGTCCTGCTCCTCCAGATCGCTATACTCGCGCTCTTCGCCAATCGCCCAACCGTTCTTGCCGTTGAACGCCTCGGGCCACCAACCGTCGAGAATCGAGCAGTTGGGCGCGCCGTTCAGGCTGGCCTTCATGCCGCTGGTGCCGCTGGCCTCGTGAGGGCGGCGCGGGTTGTTGAGCCATACGTCCACGCCCTGGGTCAAGGCGCGGCCCACCGTGATGTCGTATTCCTCCAGGAAGATGATCCGCCCGGAGAGGCCCGGCTGCTGGGCCAACTGGTAGACGTGCTGGATGAAGTGCTTGCCCGGATCATCCTTAGGATGCGCCTTGCCCGCAAAGACGATCTGGATAGGCTTGTCGGGCCGGTTGAGCAGGTACTTCAGCCGATCCAGATCCTTGAAGATCAGCGTGGCCCGCTTGTAGGTGGCGAAGCGGCGGGCGAAGCCGAGTGTGAGGATACCCTCTTCAAGCACTGGCCAGACCGGCGCGGACTGGCCGAGGTGGCGGTAGTACTGCACCAGCCGACCGCGCGCGAAGTCGATCAGATCCTTCTTGAGCGCCTGGCGGGTGTTCCAGAGTACCTCGTCCGGAATCTGATAGACCTTCTTCCAGATCTTCGGGTCGTCCAGGTTATCCTCCCAGGTCTTCCCCAGGTACGAGGTGAAGAGTTGGCGGATGCTGGGGGCGAGCCAAGATGCCGAGTGGACGCCGTTGGTGATCGCGCTGATGGGCACCTCGTCCTGGCTCTTGTCGGGGTAGAGCCACTGCCACATACCACGGGCCACATGGCCGTGGAGCTGACTCACACCGTTGTGGTAGTCCGACAAGCGCAGAGCCAGAGCAGTCATCGCAAAAGTCGGCCCCCACTGCTGCTCCTGCTGAGCGATAGCCATAAACTCATCGCGGGTGAGATTAAGCTGGGGCCAGTAGTTCCAGAAGAACTTCTCGATCATCGCCAGAGGGAAGGCGTCGTTACCGGCGGGCACGGGGGTATGCGTGGTGAAAACGCAGTGCGTCTTGACCTCGGCCATCGCCTCCTCGAAGCTCTTGCCCTCAGCCACCAGCTCGCGGCACAGCTCCAGCACGAGGAAGGCCGAGTGGCCCTCATTCATATGCCAGACGCTGGGCTTGTAGCCGAGGCGGCGCAGGGCGCGCACGCCGCCGATGCCAAGCACCAACTCCTGCGAGATCCGCATCTCCTCGTTGCCGCCGTAGAGCCGCGCCGAAAGCTCGCGATCCTGCGGGCTGTTCGGGTGAATGTCGGTATCCATCAGCAGCAGCGAGACGCGGCCAACCTGGAACTTGTAGACCTTGGCGTAGATCGTGCGGCCAGGCAGTTCCACCTCGATCACCACCTCGCGACCGTCGGGGTCGAGCGCCTGGATAGCGGGCACATCAGCGAAGTTGAGTTTGTTATACTCGGCGAACTGCCAGCCGCTCGCATCGAGGCGCTGGCGGAAGTAGCCCTGCGGGTAGATGAAGCCAACGGCCACGAAGGGCAAGCCCATGTCGCTGGCCTCCTTCACGTGGTCGCCGGAGAGGATGCCGAGGCCACCGGAGTAGATCGGCAGGGACTCGTGGATGCCAAACTCAGCGCTGAAGTAGGCGATCTGGGTGCCCTTCGCGTCGGGATAGTGCCTGGTGAACCAGGTCTTCTTGGCACCCACGTAGGTGTCGAGGTTCTTGAGCACCGCGTCGAACTTCTGCTGGTAGGTCGGGTCGAGCGCAGCGGTCTCCAGCTTGCGCTGGCGCACATCGCGCAGAAAGTCCACCGGGTTGTGGTAGACAAGTTCCCACAGATCGGGGTCGATCTCGCGGTAGAGATCCTGCGCCTCGGGGTGCCAGACCCACCAGAGATTGTAGGCCAGGTCGCGCAGCCGCGCAATACGCTCGGGGATGGGGGTGAACAGAATATCGCTTTCCAGCCGAACCATGTACGCTCCTCATTCAGATTGTAGATTGTTGATTGCAGATTGTTGATTGCAGACAAAGACCCAGCGGTTTTTTACAGACTACGAAGGCGCACTGCACGTTGCTACGCTCAATCCGCAATCTGCAATCGACAATCTGCAATCACTCAGGCAACTGCGTGCATTGTACGCGCTACGGGCATATCTGTCTATTGGGGGGCGCAGCGGTGCAGGGCTACGTCAAAGTCACCCTCCGGCCCTCACCCCCAGCCCCTCTCCCTCACGGGGCATATCTTTACGCACATCTTTATTTACCGCATTGTCATGCGGTGTATCGGCTCCCCCGGCGAGCGACTGACGTCGCCGCTGGGGAGCC
>CAIRFY010000401.1 GCA_903877945.1 uncultured Oscillochloris sp.
ATGACGAGGGAGACTGGTGGCAATCGGTGGGAGAGCCGAGCTAGAGACTGATGCAAGTTCACTGAGCTGATCGGCGCGACCATAACGCAAAAAGGCATCCGTCGCGCTTGTCCAGTCAAGCAGACCCACAAACGGCGTCAGGTCAAAAATGGGCGTGATGTTATCCTTCTTGGCCTCGAAGGCACCGTAGATAATGCGCTCTACCGTGGCATTGCGCACTACCCGCACAAAGGCAGCCGCAAGCAGGGCCATCATCGGGATGGAGCGTAACCCGTTGGTAATATCGAAGATAATCGTATCTTTGTCTTCGATCACACCAGCAATGGCGGCGAAGATCTTCCACAGATCATCTTCAGACTCGCCCAACGGGATGTCCACGGGAAAGACAGGGAGTACACCATCGAGACGCTTTTGTAAATCGTCCAAGTGGCGCTCGCGGGCCTGCTTTGTCACAACCACATGCAGTTGGTCGGGCGTAAAGATTCGCACAGTGGCCTCCGCCATCAGGTGCGTGGTACACGTCTGTTCGCCCCAGCAATAGGTCGTCTCATTAAGATTCCCTGCACCGAGGAAGCTGATCGCCTTGGTAGTCATCGCTATCCTCCCGGCTTCTGTGCGGGGCGCAACTCCAGCACAACGCAGCCACTCTTGAGGGTGCGTGTGTCCATGACCTCGACACGGGCGCTGTTACCTGCTTTGAACTTCTTGCCGCCCAAGTTCTCGGCCTTGATCCGACCAATGGCTTTGTCGGTAGTAAAGCCGGGTACTTCGACCGCTACATCTCCGCTGTCGGCGTCAACTTCTAGGATCTTTCCGGTGAAGGTAGCGCCAACCTCCCGCAGCGATTGGCCGGTAGGTTTCGCGGGTGCGGCGGGCATGGGTGTGGGCGTGAGCTTAGCGGCAGGAGAAGCCTGCTGGTGCTGCGGCTGGCGCGGGGCAGCCATCGCTGCGGCGGGGGCAGGTTCCCAGCCGATCACCTGGGTAGGTCGCGGTAGTACCGGGCGCTCTCTAAACCGCTCAAGCTCCATATAGCCCGTCTTCTCGGTAGGCGGCGCTTCCTTCCAACTCAGCAGGGCCAGCAGGCAACGCATGCGCAGGGTCTGATCGAGTTGATCCGCCCGCTCCTGCTCACCGCTCTCCTTCATCACGTAGCCTTCAAACTTAGCCAGACATGCATCAATCTCAGCTTGCTCCACCGTCTGTTCGCCGGTGTGCCATTGCGCTCCATCTAACAGGCGGCTATAGCGTGCATGCCGGTCATCCCGATAGACGCTGGAGTTGATGCTGACCGCGCCCATACCCAGGGGCTTGCCCATGCCCAGGGCCAGCCGGTAGCGCTCGTCAGCGGCGAGGCGCAACACCCAGAGCAGCGCGCCCAGCTCAATCTGGCTCAGGTTCTCAAAGCGTAGCGTAAAGCGAAAGCTGACGCCGGGTGCCACGGGCTTGATGCGGGTGTACTGACTGGCCGCCTTGTCGATCTTGACCAGGTCGCGTTCGATCATATCGGCCAGTGGCACGTTAGGCTTATGCCAGTAGCGCTTATGCCCGCGCACCACGGTCTCGGCAGTGGGGCGGGAGGCGTAGTGCATCAGATTGCGCTTCTGAGTGCTGGTCTGCACTAAGTAGTGCTGGAAGGTGGTCGGCTTAGGGCCGCTGAGGATCTTCGGCGTAACCACCTCTGGCTCATACCAGAGATGCTCGGGCTTGCCATCCAGTTCCGCGTCGCTTACAAACACCCGCCCGGCGCGGGCCTGATCTCCTGGCACCTTCCCCGGTCGCACATAGCCGAAGATCGCGTCGGCAAGATCGGTGTCAGTGATTTGCCGCAAGTACTCCGGGACGAAGTCGCGGGGCGTGGCTGCGCGGCTTGCGCCAAGAAATCGGTAAGGTACGCGAAAGTTGGGACTCTGACCAAACAATGTGATCGGCCTACCGTGACCTGGATCGCAGTAGAAGATTGGCCGTCCCTCCTCCAGCACGCCCAAACGACGATCAAACGGCGAGTCTTGCATCTTCTCACCCCGCTGGAATGCCGTCAGGCTTGTGCAATAATCCTCAACTGCCCGGTCTTCAATGAAGATCGGCTGGGCGGCCTTCTGGCGCTCTCCGGCAACCGCATGATTCTTCCGAGGGGAGAACTGACTTCCCGATCCCGTTTCGATCATATTGCCGCTGGTGATCAGCATGCCGTCATACGGATGTATGCCGGGCTTGTCGATCTGATCAATCACCATCCGCCCGGTCTTGGTCGTTTTAGTTGTAAAGCTGACCGCAATGTACTGCGGCTGATAGGCAGAGTTATTGAAGCGCATGACGCCCAGGGAGAGAGGAATGTCGGTCTGGCGAGCCTTTAGGTAGCCCTCTTTCCCAAAATGCTGCGCCGGGATGATCGCCCAATGATCATTCAGTCGCGTCAGATAGCCCGCCCGAACATTTGCCAGGGTCGTTCGGTATGGATTTGCTAACGGATCATCACCTTTAGCCGCAACCGCCCGATAGAAGAAGTGCTGGCGCTCCGTCACGCGCTCCATCTTGCCATAGCCAACGATCTCGACCAGAGCGCGCAGCATACCGCGCAGGCTGCTGCCGGGAATGATCGGGCGCTGCGGATCGCCGTGGTGGAAGAAGTCGGCGCGCTTCTGCTGTTGCCCCGGCTCGTCCTTCAGTTTATCGAAGCTCTTCTCACCGTGGGCAACGAAATCCTCGGGCTGCCAACCAGCACGCACGTAGAGCGGACGGGCCGTGGTCAAGCGGCACTCAATCCGCCCGCTCAGTCGGTTGGCGTGGTAACGATCCTGGTCAGGAATATCATCTTCCTTTGGAACGAGGACAACCCGCTCGGGCAGGGGCACGAAGTTGTAGGGTGCCAACGCAGCGTATGTATTCGGCACGTTGGTATGCTCAGGCAAGCTCATCTTAAACCTCCGCTTCGCTCAGGCCGAGCAGACGCCCGGCGACAATTCGGATCACACCGCTGGCGTCGTGCTGAAGGTAGTGGCGCATGGTCAGGTGGGCGCGTTGTTTATCACTCGGCGTGTGCTGGAGCGGCGGGGCGTGGATGATGCCCTCGGCACCCTCGCGCAACTCGCAGAACCCGCCGCGTGGTGGCTGCTCCTCCTTGAAGCCCCACAACACGTAGTCCTCGTCGAAATACTCGCCGGCCTCGCCTTCGCCATCGTGGCGTGTGGTGGCATGCCACTGCTCGTCTGGCCCGCGCCAAAGCAGCAACTCGCCCGCCGCGCCGAAGAGCCGGGCCTGCTGGAGTGTCTCGCCGCGCAGGCTGAGGCCCCGTCGCGGGAAGGCGTCGCTGGAGAGGGTCAGTTCATTGTTGCGCAGTTCACCCCAGATCACACCGCTATCAGTGTGGGCCAGCAGCCAGCGCAGACCGAGGGCTGTGGTGCGTGCGTGCAGCCACGCACGCAGGTCGGTGGGGAGCATGACTGGCTCGACAGTGCAGCTTGAGGCGATGGGTTTGATCTCACGCGGCATGGGTACCTTCCTTCCTGGCAACGGCGGCGACAAAACCTTCCAGTTCGACAATCTCGCCCACGACTCGCAGGCGCAGATCGGCGTCGGCGTTGAATTGCCATTGGCGATCCTTTCCCCAGTTCAACGTAGCTTCAACACCGCGCAGCCGCCCGCGCCCGACGCTGGCCTCACCGCCCAGCGGTAGATCGCCGCTCCAGAGATCTTTCAGCAACAGCAGCAGCAGGCCAACATCGTGAGCCGTAGGGTTGATGATTGTGATCGTCGTCTGCACCCGGCCCGCCACGCAAGGTGCCTCGTGGAAGAGCGCGGTGTCGAGCGCACCGCCGGTGAAGCGGTCAATGCCCACGCGACTCTGCACCAGCGTGCGCGACTCTGTAATACACGCTTCCTCAACCAGCAAGCGACTGGCACATGGCGTACCCTGCTCGCCGTGGGGCGTCCAACCAAACAGCGACTCCAACTGCTTCGTCACCTGTACATCATCGTGAAACGTGCGCAAAATGCGCCCGGCACGCGCTCGCAGTGCCCCGGCAAGACTCGTTCCTGGTAGCACCGGCTGACCAGTGGCATTCACCAGGTGGATCACATCGGGCTGCGTATCGCCCATCAGCAACGCACCATCGGCGGCGCGAAGCGGCTGCTCAGATCGGATCAGGAGCGGGCTAGCTAGTTCAAAGACTGCGGTCAGTTGCACAGCATTACGCTTATCCACTGCCGCAGGAGTCTTCAGTAGTTCGCTGATCGAGCTCAGCGGCATCTCTGGCGGCAGATCAAGGTCGGCGCGTAGCCAAGCCAGCAGATCTTTCGGCTCGTGCACGTTGTAGCGGGTGAGCCTCCAGCCATTCTTTACTTGACAGCGCCCGAAACCACGCGAGCGCCGTGCGCCGAGGATAATCTCGCCGCGCTCAAGGCCCTGGAGCGCCAGGGCCAGCGCCTGCTCAGCCGCACTGTCGTCGTCGGAGAGCAGCAACTCGAAGCGCAGCGGGAAGATCGTCCCCACCGGCAGTAGCTCCAGGTCGTACTTGATCTTGTCGCTGGCGACCCGACGCTTAGGATCAATCCCAACCCCATCGCGGATCTCGATTACCGGCTGATTGGCGAGCGCGTCATCAACGATCAGCGGACTCTGGTTGCCGTGCGGGTCGCGCTTCGTCCCACCGAAGAGTCGCTGGGCCAGCGAGTTGCGCTGCTCCTTTAGCTCAGGCTCCCGGTGACCGTACTCGTGAGCCTGGAGATAGGCGCGCAGCGCACCGGCAATCGACGTACCGGGCAGCAGCGGACAACCCTCCAGCGGATCGCGCTGGAGTATGAGATCGACTGCCTCGCCACGGTCGCCGTTGCCCATATGGGCGGGCGTGGTCAGCACGAGATCGCCGGTGAGTACCAGGCGCGTCGTGATCTTGCGTGAGTCATCCCAGTTACTCATGCCTGTGGCTCCTCTTTGCTCTGGCGCTGCTTGCGGTGCAGGCCGGTCAGCACTGCCTCGATTAGGCGCAAGGTGGTGCGGGTGGTTAGGACGAGGTCGGATTCTGGTTGCACGCCAGCCACCTTCGGCCAGAGATCGGGACGCAGATTAAGCGCCTTCCAGACAGCATCCGTCTCTAGCAATTCATCGAGCCATGTCCGCAGCGAGCGCCCAGCTAACCGTGCGTTTGCAAGCTGATTGTGCGCGACCTCTTTGAATTGGGCCATGCCTCGATCAATCACTACCGTGTTGCCATCCTTCCGCGCCTGGCGCAGCAGCACCCGCAGACGCCCAAGCTGACTGTTACGCGGGAGGGTGGTCACCTGCGCATCAATCACCTGATCGCGCACATACTTTGCTATCTCCAGGTCAATCCTCTGCTCAAGTAGGCGCAGGGCCATGCGTTGGGCGGCGACTCTGCCAGTGGCCGAGAGCGTAGCCACATCTCGCGGCGTAGCGTAGGCTTTATCCTTCTTCTTTTCATCCTTGGTAACACAGTACACAGCCTCGTCAAGCCACTGGAATGCGATCCGCCCGTAGCCCTCAGGGCGACGCTCACCGATCCCGCACTGCTCCACGTGACGCAACTGCTCCACACTCACCACCTCACGTGGATACACAATGAAGTGACTACCCGCCTTGATCGCTGGCTGCTGGGGCAGCGGCAGCCGCCAGGTCTGGTTGAAGCCAGCCGCCAGGGTTGCCGCGCTGAAACTACGCGCCGGGTCGATTTGTACCTCGAAGCCGAGGTAGGACGAAAGGATGCGGTCATCGACACGCTCGCTCACCAGTGGCTGCTGGGCCAGGCTGGCCACCGGCACGCCAAAGATGTCGCGCAGCAGCACATCGCTGAGCAGGGTAATCGCGAGCGGATGATCGGCAGCGACGGGTTCCAGTTCGGCTTCGCCGATCTCGCGCCAGCGAGATACCGGCTTATCCACTTCGATCCGCACCCGGCCATAGTTCGCGCTACGCGAGCGCCCGAGCCATGCCTCTTTGTTTTGCAACAACAACTGCTGCATCAAGGCCAGATCGTCGGGTTGCTCGATCAGCAGCGCACCGGCGAACCACTGACCCTCAGACAACGCCTCGTACTGGAAGATCGCGCCGCGTCCCGGCAGATCGGTTGCGCGGCCCAAGACGCGGTCGCGCTGGACATGCACCGTGACCCGACTGGGTGCCGTGTTCAGGCTGGTGATTGCCGTGTCGCTCACCGTGCAGTAGGGCGAACTGAGTGACTTGAGCTGATCCTGCGCCTCGCGCTCGATTTCGCGCCGCTTTTCCTCGTTCCACTCTTCATCAGCAGTGTTGTAGGCCGTGTAGGGCTGCTCGGTATCGGTCTTTTTCAGATGAAGCAGCGTCAGCGGCGTCGGCAGGCCGCGCTGCCCGCCCCGGCTGAGCAGGTAGGCGTTGAGACAGCGCACCCCGCCGTCGAAGAAGAGCCGCCGCGCCTCGGGGTTCACCGCGAGATCATTGTCATGCGGGTCGATCTTGCGCAAGCCCAGGTAGCGCCCGATCATCACGCCGCGCAGCAGGCTGCCCGGCAGGTAATCGAGCGAGGTCACGCTATTGGGATCACCTGACGGGCCGGCAATCAGCACTGGCTGCTCTAGGTAGACCCGAAATGGGAGGATATTCATGGGCGCACCTCGGCATCAAATGGGTGGAAGCACTGCTCGGTGAAGACGCTGTCGTGGTAGTTATCGGGGATATTCGGGTGCAACAGCATCCGCAGCCGACCACGGCCCCGATTACGGGCGGTGCCACCACGCCGCACAGCGAGGACGCAGGCAGCGAGTAGGGACAATGTTCTCTCATCGGGCTGGCTGGCAAAGTCAAGCTGTGCAATCAGATCAGTCTCGCGCAGCAGCACACGCATGGATCGCAGCGAACCCTCTTGAGGCGCTCCGCTCTCCGCATCGAGCGAGGTCTGACGGCGGATGGCCGTACAGGCACCGAGCAGTTGCCCCGGCTGATGCGGCTCGCTGCGCAAGATATTGCAGAGATCCGGTGGCAGTGTGGCCGATCCGACATGCATCTGCGCGATGTCCTTGCCGGTCGCGCCGGAACGCCCGAAGAGGAGAGTTGCCGCATCGTCCCAGCGCTGGGGTTCACCAAGGGCAAAGCGCAGGTTGGCGTACTCCTCCCGCAGCAGCCCCTTGATCACCCGCCCACCGACGAAGGGTATGCCGTCCGTATCGTGCTCGATGTCGGTATCAACCAAGCCAGCGGTGCCATCACCGCGCCCGAAGGTTGTATCGCTGCGCAGGTGCAGCGTGAGGTAGTAGCGCATTAGCGATCCTCCATGCGATCAATCGGTAGATAGAAGTCCAGAGCCTCGATCACATCGAAGTAGGCGCAATATTTACCAGCCCAGCCGGTCTGCCGGAGCCGATCATCGCCGCCCAGCATGTCCGGCAGGGTGATATTGGCCGTGATCATGAACTGCTCTGACGCCGTGCCCCCCCCGCACAATGCCTCGCGCAGCGCCTTGACCTTGCTGCGCGGGAGATCTTGCGTGCGATCCTCGACGCTGTATTGCGGATCATTGGGGTCACGTCGCCTGAATTCTTTGGTCAAATCAGCAAACGCCTGCCAATTGCGCCAGCGTTGCTCAATCCCCGGCGCACGCAGGCTAAGCGGACGCATGGATAGATGATCGTCGTCGGAGAACTGATACTCGCGCTGGCGGATCCCGATAATGCCGCCACTGATCCCACTCATCGCGATATGCCAGTCCAACCCAGAGCCTTTCAGATCAGCCCCGCGCATAGCCACCTTGGTCCGCGTGCAGAGTTCCTCGCAGAGATCGTAGGCTCGTGAGAAGGGATAGTGGGTCTTGAAGATCACCACTCCGGCGCAGGCGTGCGCCGCGCCGCCATAGGGCAGATCCTTGGCAGCCCGCTCAAACTCTTCCAGGAAGATCGCGGCTAGGCCCAGGCCCAGCGGCCCATCGCAGACAAAGGTCACGTCGTCGCCACCGAAGATCAGCGGGCGGAAAGGGATAATGTATTTACCATCACGCTGCTTGAGGCCGCTGAGGTAGCGATCCATCTGCTTATCCTGGAAGCTGCGCTCCAGTCGGGCCAGCATCTTGCGGAGCGCCTGCTCGCCCGCGCTGGCGATCTTCGATGACAGAACACGCAGCGCATCAAGGCATGTACGATTCTCTGAGGCGGCTGAGAATCCATCCAACAGCTTGATGAATCGCTGCCCAATCCCGTTGCCGTCGGCATGAACCACCGCTAGGTGGCTGCGGTCGCCTTGAACATTCAGCTCCTCAACATCGCGCACGAAGGTATAGGTGTCGCCAATCACCGACTCGAACAGTTCCTCAAAGACTCGCTGCGCCTCAGTCTGAAGCACAGGATCAAGCTTGGCCTGAATCTCAGCCGCGATCAGTTTGCCCTTGTCGTCAAAGTCAACCGCTGGCTGGCGCGTGGCGCGGCACTCAGCCAGTACCGCCGGGCTGAAGACCGCCGCGCTAGGCGCACGCTGCTGCTTGCGCCGGTTCACCGCTGCTGCCAGCGCGTTGATCACGCCAGCGGTTCCGCCTAGGGTCTCTTTGTTCCAATCAAAATCCAGGTGCGCGACCGCCATCTCCAGCCCCGGTGCCTCACAGAGCAGCCGCCGACTGAGCCGTGCGATGGCGGCAACCGCATCGCTATGCTCGCGGAAGAGAATCAGCGCGTTGCCGCCGCCGCGCATAATCACCTCGGCGCGCAGCGTCTCCGAGTCCTCGATGCGCTCCTTGTCATTGATCGTGTCACCGGCGACGTTATGCGGCTCCGGTAGCGCCTCCCGCAGCCACGCGCCAATCGCCCGCTCGACCAACTGCGATGCGCCGATGTTCTCGCGCAGCGCATTGCTGCCGAAGATGTAGTTCTGAATACCGGTCGTGTCGATACTTGTCAGGGTGTAGTGGCTCATCGTCATTTATTCCCCTGCTCTGGAGGTATTGATCCAGTGCGCAACCTGATCGTGGAGATCCAGCAGATCATCCCGCCCGAAGACCTTTGCCAGTTTGCTCTGCCGGAAGAGCTTAGCTATCTCGCGCTCAAGATTCTTGACATCGTCACGGCTCGCGCAGCAGACCAGCGCCACCCGCGCCTCGCTGCCGCCCATCTGTTCAGCGCGCACCACAGCTTCGAGCAACTTGGACTTCAGCAGACGCTTCTCGCTTGTCGTACTCACCGAGAAGGCGAAGAGTTGGTAACCACGGATGCCAGCCACGTCGAACTCAAAGTTGCTATCTGAACCTCCCAAATCCGGGTTGATCGTCATCACCAGCTCGCGCAGCACTCCGCTCTCCTTCAGCGGCTTCAGCGTGTGCAGGACGTAGTGTTCCAGCCACTCCCCGTCGAACCACTTGGCGAGGTCGTCACTGGAATTCTTTATGCCGACGGCTTGCGCCAAAGCGGTAAATGCCGTTTCTGAGGTGTAGTCAGGGTACAAGGCTAAGAATGCTTCCTGCACGGCGCTATCGGGAATGTGCCTGATGAGGATCTCACCGAGCTTATTCGTCGCTTTCAGGTTACCTTTCTTCGTCTGATCTCGCAGTGTGCCTTGACACCATTCCCGCCAGGCCGTGCTCTTCGCCACATCGGTATACAGCTCAGCCAGCACATCAGCCGCATCGGGCCAGAGCGGCGTTGCCTGCATGTCCTTTTTGAATTTCTTCAGATCATGCAACGCCAGCAGCGTCCTGATCGTCAGTGGGTGCGGTAACAGCAAGCCCACATCGGGGATCGTGTGCGGCCCCCCGCTAGTCTCGATCTGCAACTCAAGCCTACGGGCGTCGAGATAGCTGTACTGGGTGCTGCTGTCGGCCTGCGCCTGAACTGCCAAGTAGGCATGCACTGCCATCGCCTTGGTGCCGCCGGTATAGTGTAGGCCGATACTTCCGCTCAGCCCTTGAATCGCCTGCGTGACCTGGTTGCGGATGTTCTGCGGGTTGGCCTCCTCGACCTCGCAGTAGTCAACCTTATCAAAGCCTTCATCACGTAACTGCTGCTCAATCCGTCGTGCGGCTTCATCGCACGTATCCCGCGAGCAGACCAGGATAATCTTCGTCGTCGTGCGATCCTTCGCCAACAGTTGGGCCGCGACATAGTTCGGCAGCGGGTTGCCGCCAATCAGCAGCAGCAGGTTATCGACCTGATGTGCCTGGAGATCGTTCATAGAGATGCCTTTCGTTCTGATCGCCTTTGCGGCTTTGCGGCTTTGCGCGAGCTTCGGGAACACCAGTTACCACTCATACTCCCTCCACACTAAACGCCCCATGCCCAAACACACACGCCTTGCCGACATGCACCAGGCTGCCCAGCAGCAGCACGGCCCGCAACGCCTCGGACACGCCCGTCAGCACCGCGCTGCCGAGCAGCCCGCCCAACTGCATGGTCTTCGGCTCGGGGCCACGGGTTGACGTGCGCTGCCACTCGTGCCAGCGCACCTGCGCCCGCTCGACGGTGATGGCGCGGGCGGCATCCACCAGGGGCTGGTAGCGCACGCCCCACGGCCCGGTTCCGTGAAACGTGGCCAGGGCGTCAATCCGCCAGCAGGCCGCCTGAATCAGCGCGGCGGGATCAAGCACGCGCATAAAGTCGCCGCGTTGCTTGACGCGCAGCGGCGCACGCAGAGTCAGGCGCAGGCGACTAGGCAACTCGCCCGCCCGCCGCAACACATCGGCGGTATCGGTGTACGGCGGGGGCAGTCCCATGCCGCCCGGAAGCGAACGACCATCCTGGTAGACCACCGCGCCGACCGGGTGCCAGGCGGGCAGCAACTCGACCCGCTCCAGGCGGGCGCGGGCCAGGTCGCGGCCCAATCCCATGCGCCCCAGTTCCTCAAAGCTGAGGATGAAGTACGGCAGGTAGTCGGCCCCACGCCCGATCATCGTCAGATCAAACTCCAGCGACTCGCCGGCAGCGTAGTGCGTGCGCTCGTCGGCGGGCGACCCAAGCACGAAGGGGCGCGGCACATCACGCAGATCATGCAGTGCGCCACCCTCAGCCGGTCGCAGCGTATCAAAGACCACCCGGAATGGACATGGTTGTGTGGCCGGACAGGGCTGGTCGCCCGAGCGACAGGCGGGTGCGCAGGCGGCTCGTTGAAAGGCGTAGCCGAAGCCGCCACGCAGCATGCCGCCCTTATAGGCGGGCAGCGTGGCGTCCGATAAGAGGCGCATCGTCAGGCGGGCACGCAGCAGCGGCAGCGGCGGCAGGGTGGGGGGAGCGGTCGGTACATGAGACGGCGCAGAGATCGGAGCATCAAGCGACATCGGGCACCTCCTCAAACAGCAGGGAGACTACTGTTGAGGATAGCGTATCTGCCTGATACTGAGATCCGAGTCACCTCGGATCTTTTTCCGAAGTGACTCGGATCTCAGATAGGCCCAAGAGGAGTACACTACGCATGCCGAGTCCCTCAGCCGCGCTCAAAAAAGCGCGTAAAGGCATCACGTACCCAGCGGTAATCCACTTTGGTGGTAGAGGGAAGATTCCACGCGGCCTGGCACTCCTGATAGATTACGGTCTGGTGGCTGCTAACCGTGCTGAGCTCAATCGAGAGTTTGTTCGCTACCTGCTGCGGGGTCAGCCCGTCAGCGAAAGCGCACAACACATCACGGCGACGCGGAGTCAGTCGGTCATAGACCTGTTGGCAGCGTGCGCCCTCGGCAGCGGCGAGTGCGGCGTCCTGGGATGCCATTGCCGCCCGTGCATCCGCGTCTGGGGAGACCCGTAACGCCGAGAAGAGGTAGCCCCACGGGCGCACCGGGACGGGCAGCAGCCGAACACCGGGGGTACCCGGCGGAAGATGCAGGATCGCCCCCTCGTGCGTCTGCGTGCGGATCGCGTCCGTCGAGTAGAGGTGCCAGATGCGATCACCGTAGTCGAAGTGGATGAGCGCGGCGGACAGAGCCAGCACCCCAAGCATGCGCCGCCCCCCGCTAATACACAGGTGGACGGAGATGCTCTGCTGTTTAAGGTGCTGAAGCAGGTGGTGGAAGGTATTCAGCACCGCATCGGTAGACGCCTCGGAATGGATGTCACTCACCGGAGCGCCCCCCAAGAGGACGGGGTAGGGGCGATAGCGTAGCGGATGATTGCGGTAGACACCGCTGGCGAAGGCGGAAGCAAGCTGGGCCAATGCCGCCTGGTAACGCGGGTTTTGCTCCGAAAGATGGACGACGATCAGTTCACCGATGGCATAGCCCTGGTCGAGCAGCGCATCAAGAGCCAGGGTGACAACCTGGGACTGGCCGCCGAGAGTGACGACCAAAACGGCGGGAGGCGGAATCGATGGCACAGGCGCGAAGGAGTGAGAAAGAGTCATGGCACCAGTATTCCCTGCGGTGTTGATGGGTGGGCCGGCACACTCAGGAAAGAGTACGCTGACTTACCGGCTCAGCCAATATTTGCGACGACGGGAGACGCCACACTATGCGTTACGCGCCAGCCCCGATGGCGATGGCGACTGGGTAGAAGCGGTCGATGCCGCCGTGGTGGCGGAGCTGCGCCCACGGGTACGCAGCGGATGGACACCCTCCTTTGCATCAGCGGTCGCATGTGATGTGGCCGCACGCCATTTGCCGCTCATCGTTGATGTGGGGGGCCTCGTCTCACCAGAAACGGAGCAGATTGCGGCGCACTGCACCCACGCCGTGCTGCTAAGCGCCGACCCGGCGGCGCTCGTGCCGTGGCGCGCACTCGCGGCACGGCACGGATTGGCGCTGGTCGCAGATCTCCACTCAGCGCTCACCGGAGAACAGGTGATAACAGATCCTGGCCCTCCGCTGCGGGGCACCTTGGTTGGGCTGAGCCGAACAAGTAGTTCAGAGGGGTCGTGCTTTAGCTCGCTGGCCGCACAAATGAAATACTTGTTTGCGTATACCAGCGACGAGATCTTTCGCAGTCACCTCGTACAGACCGACATTGAACTCGTGCTGCACCTCGAACAGCCCATCTACCCGCTCCCAGCCCATATCGACCAGCCCTGGCAGCCGGTTGAGTTACGCACACTGCTTCCGACCCTCCCGCTCAACACGCCGCTCGCGATCTATGGCCGTGGCCCCGCGTGGCTTTACGCCGCTCTGGCTTCTGCCAATCCTGATGCACGCTGCGCCATCTTCGACCCCCGGCAGGGCTGGGTGGAGGTACAGCCCCTTCAGCGCGGGCCGCAGATGCCCCACGACCCGCTGCACATTGCCAGCGAGACACACGACGGGACAACCCGCCTGCGATTCAGCATCCCCAGCGGGTATGTAGATCGCCGAGACACCGACCTTATCACCGTGCCAACGGTGCCCGGTGGCGTCATCCTTGATGGACGCCTGCCGATCTGGCTGTGCGCTGCGCTGGCCCGCACCTACCACAATGCCGCATGGGTTGCATGCTATCAGCCCCAGCTACGCGGATCGGTGGTGGTACAGTCACACACGGCCCAATTCCCTGTCGGGTTCGTTATACCGGATGGAGATTTCGCTGATCAGAAGTGAGTATAGCATGCGAATATGCCGCTGTGTTACGTGGCGGGCCAGCGTGTGTGTAGGCTCAGTTCCCAGGCGCGAATCCATACCGGCTGACGATCAGGTGAATCAACTCGCTCGTCGAGCGCCCGGCGGCGTAGGGCAACAGGCGCACCTCGCCGCCATAGGCCAGCACCGCCCGCGCCTCGGGCAGACGAGCCAGGTCTGGCGGGCCACCCTCGCCCAGGGCGTAGTCCCCACCCTTCACATAGACCTCCGGGTGCAGGGCTGCCACCACCCCCTCAGCGGTGGATTCCTCAAAGATCGTCACATAGTCAACACAGCGCAGGGCCACCAGCAGCGCCGCCCGGTCGCCCTCGGGGATGAGCGGGCGCAGCGGCCCCTTGATCGCCCGCACCGAGGCGTCGCTGTTGAGCGCCACCACTAGGAGATCGCCCAGGGAACGGGCCTGCTGGAGATAGCCCACATGCCCGGCGTGCAGCAGGTCGAATACCCCGTTGGTAAGTACGAGGCGCATGCCACGGGCGCGCCAAGAACCGCATAGGGCGGCAAGATCAGCGAGCGGTGTGATCATGTGTACACTCCTGGGAACAAACAGCGAAAGCGGCGATCATACACGGAGCGCCATCCATTCGCAAGTCGAGGCCATTTGCAAGAACTACGGCCCTATGCTAGAATGCGCGGGCTGAGTTTATTCAGCACGTTTTGTGTGTACTGCCGGCGTAGCTCAATTGGTAGAGCAACGGTTTTGTAAACCGTAGGTTCAGGGTTCAATTCCCTGCGTCGGCTCCAGGTCCGTGGGTCGGTTCCGGAGCGGTCAAACGGGGCAGACTGTAAATCTGTTGGTTAACACCTTCGCAGGTTCGAATCCTGCCCGGCCCACCAGGAAATGCAAAATGCGAAATGCAAAATGCAAAATGACTGAGTAGTGCGTCTGCATTTTGCATTTTGACTTTTGCATTCTGACTTTTGCATTCTGGCCTTTGACTCTTGCAAGTTG
>CAIRFY010000402.1 GCA_903877945.1 uncultured Oscillochloris sp.
AGTAGGCGGTCGGCCAGCCGTAGGCTCTGAGGCGGCCATTTCAATGGCCCGCTTCGCCGCATCCACCAGCGCCGCTCGCTCCCCTGCCGGGGTGGTGAAGGCGATCCGGCGGATGGGGAGTGCGCGTACATCTTCAGGGTAGGTTCCTGTATAAGATCCTTGAAGAGTACGAGTAGCAATAAATTTCGCAAAGTACCAACTTATTATCTTCGAGTTGACTAACGTAGCCATCTCTTTTAAAGAATACATCTGCACTTCTTTGTCAATAGTATAAGGACTTGGATCTTGAAGTGCCGGAATATTGCCTTGCCACATAACTGCATGGATAATATTATCATTTGTGTAATACCCCATTTCATCATAGCAACTCGCTATTTGATTATTTTCACTACTAATTCTCCGTACCATGATCTTCGGAGACTCAAATAAATCAGGAAATTTAGCTCTATGAAAGAAGGGTTGCTTTGAATCGTAGTCCAACCACAGACCTGTCCAATTAGATAGGTACCTTGAAATGCCATCGCCCTCAACATATTTTTTAAATCCAGTCCCTAAGCTTGTTTTGTGAATTACATCGTTTGTCGAAAAACGAATATCACCTCCTGAGCGACTATAAGCATGAACGCCAAATGTAGCAAAAGCGAGTGATCCAAACTTAACAGAAGAACTATCTATCTTGAGTTTTAACTTCCACGCCATTTGAGATATATCAACTCGAAAACTTGTATTTTGAAATGCAGTAAATCCGATTTGAGCTAATTGCAAAGCCTTTGAGAATACTCCATTTCGGTATGAGATAACTTCCGTAATAGCCGGTTGTGCATGTGCAACCACTACATAGACACTATATTGACGCGCAACCTCACTAAAAACTTGCTCCTCACCAAAATCAACCAATCGTTCAAGATGATTTTTTCTTATGATGAAACTTCGCAGATTTGTGGCGTATTTTTCAAACCCAAAAGAGCTTGGTAAAATAAAAGACTGTCGTCCACCCGTACGGCTTAAATTTATCGAAAGATATACAAATGCCACAAAAATATCCCAATGCCCATGTACAATTGGAGAGTATAGTTCTTCAATTGCACTCTGTGCTTCGGAAGATGCTAACTTTAGTTGCCCATGAGATACATACGGCGGATTCCCCACCACCGCATCAAAGCCCATCTGCTCAGCGGGCTTCCACGCCCGCGTATGCAGGTCAATAAAAACCTCGGGGAAATCAAGATCCCAGTGCAAAAAGCGGTGCTGGGCGAACAGTTCACGGGCATCTGCGACCGCCTTCTGGTAGTTAGGCGCGAGCTTGCGCTGACCCATTAGGGCATCGATCAGGTTTCGCACATCCTCATCTTTACCACTGTGCAGCCGTATCAACTCGTTCGCATCCTTGTTGCCGAAACTCTGCGTGACCCAGAGATCGAGCAGGCGCTTAATCGGCACCACATGTTGCTCGTAGGTTGCGTAGATTCGCTCACTTTCCTCA
This sequence comes from uncultured Oscillochloris sp., assembly GCA_903877945.1. GTDB lineage: Bacteria > Chloroflexota > Chloroflexia > Chloroflexales > Chloroflexaceae > Oscillochloris. The sequence continues at coordinate 1,484 of CAIRFY010000402.1, forward strand.
ACCTGCTGCGCATTGGCGTCGGCAATCTCCACTAGTTGCTCGATCATGTCCCCCAGATTCAACATCTCGGCGAAGGCACTTCCTTGGCCGAAGATGTCGAACTGGAAAGCCGTACCCTCGCTCACGGTATTCGTCGTGCGGTCAATCTGCTTCAGCCCGCCCTTCTTCTGCTCCACCATCGCCTGCTGCACCGCCTGTACACGGGCACCAATCAGCGAATTGCCCCATTTCAGGTGGTGGTCAAGGAAATTGAGCGGCGCACCCACGGTAAACGAGTTCAGCCAGAGACTCAGGCGGGCCAACTCCACCGCCATATCGTTCAGATCCACGCCAAAGACGCAGCGCTTCATCACCAAGCGGCGCAGCAGGTTCACATTATTCAGTTGCTCATCATCAATCAGCGCATCCACGCCCTGCTCGCGCAAACTAGCCCGAATCTGGGTACGAATGCCCTCCAGACGGGCCAAAATCGGGTTGCTCGCCCGGTGCCGGTTGAGAATAACAATCAGCCGGTCGGTAACGAAGTTGACCGCCGATACTAAGAAATGGCCGCTGCCCATGGCCGGATCGAGAATTTTCAGATCAAGCAGGCTCTCGACCGCCTCGTGTTCCATGCGGGCGAGGGTTGCGCGGGCGGCGTCGCTATTGGCCTTCGCCGTCGCGATACTGATCCGCTCGTTGCCCTCCGCACGGGTGGCCTGCTCCCGCGAACGGCGAGCGGCGGGCAAACGCTCCATAATCGCCGCAAACTGCCTAGCCCGCTCGTCGAGCACCGGCCCCACCGCCTGCTCAACAATATAGGCCACGATGTAATCGGGCGTGTAATAACTACCGCTGGCCTTACGCTCCTCGCGGGTATGCTTCAACTCCAGGTCGCCAGCGGGCGTCTCAACCAGTTGAAACTCCAGCAACCCTTCGTACATACTGCCCAGGCGGCGCACATCGAGACCGGCGTAATCAATCAGGCGGCGCACCTCATCCTGAGTCTTGCCCGCACGAGCAAGCGGATCGCGCCCCAGCAAATCAAGCGCCTGACAGACATCCATTGCGCCAAGCTGCACCTGCGCCAGTAAACGATGCGGCGCTTTGTGCGGATTCTCAACCCCATCCACCGCACTGCCGCTGCTAAACAGACCACCGTTATACTTCGGCACACCCCACTCCGGGCGACCCGCACTAATTGCGGCGAACAGATCGCGCACACGATCCCAGGCCCAATACGATGTCGGCGTCAGCGGCTTGCGCAAGTGCAGCGCGGTAAAAGGCTGAAGGGCAATATCGCTGAGCAGATAGGTCAGACTGTTGGCATAGTAAGGCGGATGCATCGTCGGCAACAGGCGCATACTCTCGGCGTAGAGGACAAAAAGGATGCGGTAAAGCAGAATCATGGTCGTGCGGAAGATGACGCGGCGCTGCCCCTCGCTGCCATCGTACTCCCCGCGCCGTTTAAGATCGTCGGCAATCGCATTCGCCAACAACCCAAAAACCTGACTAAAAACCACCTGCTTCAGATTCTCGCCAACCTCTTTGGCCAGCATCTGCGACGAGGCGAAAACCGCACCCACAAACGGGCCAGACAACCCGGCGACACCAAAGAAACCAGCGAGATAGCGCAGATCATCGGCGCTGCCAAACGCAAGGAGATCGGCCAGATCAACCTCGTAGAACGCCCCGCTAATACTGGCAGTCAGGTGACTATAGAGCCGCCAGGTGCGCCCATTCGTCAGGATGGCCCAGGTCAGACCAGCGGTTTGGCGCTCCTGCTCCAGGGCCGCAATCAGTTCAAGCTGCGGGTAACTAGTTTCCGACATCTGCTGATCAAGCGGATGATCGGGCGGCAGCACCGCCACGAGAGCGACATCCCCGGTTTCGCAGCGCAGTCGGGCTGGTTGGCCCGCCAGCGGACTCGGCACAATCGTCCAGCCCAGGGCCATCAGCACACTCGTCGCATCAGCACCCGCAAGAACTGACTGGAGCGAGGGCATCTGCGCCGCCAGCGCCACCCACGTCTCCTGCACCGCCGGGGTCGGGTCGGTAAAAATCCGCCGCTCCAGATAATACGTGCTAAAACAATTAACACTGCGGAAAAAGCGCTCCTGCTGAGCGCGGCGAAAAGCCCGCGTCACGCGCTCCGTCGCCTCACCGGGGCCAGTGCCGTGGACATCCAGCAACTCCAGGGCGATATGCAGATGCGGGCGCACGGCCTGTGGATCAAAACCGAAGCGAAGAAACGACTGAGGCGGCCCCTGCCGATCATCAATCGGGCGCAGATCAACCAGCAGCATCAGCTCAAGAGTACCCCAATCGGCGGTAGGCAGCACCAGGATCGCCTCATTCCCCCGCTGCTCAATCGTCGCATACAAGCGTTGCAGCAACGCAGCGGTGATCCCCTGAACGTCCTGATGCGGGGGCAGCAGCAGCACCTGAAAGAAGCCATCGTCGGTATCAGCCAGCACCTCAAAAGCACGCCCGCGCAAATCAACCGCAACATTATCGGGCCAAGCCAACGTCCGCGCCGAATAGGTAATCTGCTCCTGCGCAGCATAGCCAAGCGCGGTAAAGAAAGCGCGGAGGGCCGTGGCATCCGACAAAGACGCAAACAGATCAGGAGTCAGACCAGCCATGGGATACTCCGAGGGTCGCTATGGTGACGTGCGCAGGTGACGGGGAAAAGTATACCACAGAGGGAGATGAGGGTGCATTTACACCCTAAGGAGAACGTATGCTGTTGTCAGAGAGCAGCATCATACAGGCGAATAAGGACAAAGAACATGGCAACCATCGGCGGACGCATCGAGGCCAACATTACAGTCGGCAGCATCTTCGTTCATTGTCTGGCCTGGATCATTATCAGCATCATTACCTTCGGGATCGGGCTGATGTTCTTCCCCTACTCGTTCGCCAAGCTGGTGATCAACCGCTGCTACATCTGGAATGCGGAGGGACAGCGCGGACGGCTCCAGTGCAATCTGAACGTCTTCAGCCAACTCGGGCATATCCTGCTCTGGACACTGCTGACCGTGATCACCTTTGGCCTGGCCTTCCCGTTCTACCTCTACCGGGTCTGGAACTTCGTGCTGAACAATACCAAGATCGTTGTGTAGATGCGATTCTCCTCGGCCAGCGACTGAAACGCTTGGTGTGAGATCGCCGGAGCCGCATTGGGACGCCATCGGCAGAACCGGGATTCGTCCGATCCGGCAATGCCGCGTTGGCGTCGGGCGCATTCTGATGCAAAACCGTGTAGGAGAACTCACACCAAGCGTTGAAGTCCCTCGCTCTTGTGGGTACGAATCCTACCTTCGCAGGCTCAGTGCGAGGCCGCGCAGGCGACCTTCGCACCACGTAGCTCATGGCTTCAGCCACCGGGCGTGCGTTACGGGTTGGAACCGTACTGCACAACGACATAGGATTGCCGAACCAGTCACCGCCGCGAACGAACGCGCCAGCCGCATGGACTGGCGCGTTGGTGTGTTTCTGGTGGGTCATGATCGCTGAGGATGTCGTCGCGGCAAGTTCGCAGAGGAGACCATATGCGAAGTTATCCCGCGCCTGTTCCGCATTGACATCCCATGCCGATTTCGCGTATCATGGACGGTACACTTGCGTTTCCGCGTCGTTCGAGCTTCGCATATGATCTGCTCCCGGAGCGCATATGCCGACCGAGCCGATTCCTGATTACCCACCCCTCACCGGCTTTCTTGCCGACCTCGCCGCCCGTAGCCGGCCAGCCACCACCATCAGCGCCCGCCGCCTCGATCTGAGCCACCTTATCCGCTGGTACGAGGAGGATCGCGCACGGCCAGTCCGCCTTGAGGATCTGGCGGCCAGCGATAGTGAACGCTGGATGGTCGCGGGCGGAGTCGCCGCGAGTACCGGCAACCGCCGTAAGGCATCGCTGCGGGCCTG
>CAIRFY010000403.1 GCA_903877945.1 uncultured Oscillochloris sp.
CATTCAGCTTTACAGTCTTGCGATGAGGCGATGAGGCGATGAGGCGATGAGGAGATACGGAGCGCCTCACCGCGTCATCGTTTCGTCGCTGAATTGTCACGCTGGTTTGAACCATGCCTAAACCTGAAACCTGAAACCTTGTTTCACACCAGTCGCCGCAACAGTTCGCTCACCAGATCCGCCGGGATCTGCGCCAAAGGTTGACCTGGGTGGTGACTATCATTTCCCCCAGAGACCAACAGCCCGTGACGCTGCGCCTGATCCAGCAAGAATGCCCGCGTCTCCGCATTGTGACTCGGGTAGTAAACCTCAACCCCGTCCAGCCCTACGGCACCCAGGGCTGCAATATCATCGGCGTTGGCGGGTACCGCGTAAATGCCTTTGCTGCGCCCAGGGTGAGCGAGTACCGCCAGGGCGTCCAGGCTGTGGGCCACGGCGATCACCTCGTCTACCCCTGGTGGGCGATAAGCTCCTGGCAACTCGGTCAGCAGGTAGCGCATCCCGGCCTCTTCATCGCCCTCGCCTGCCACCCGTCCCGGCAGATCATTCTGTGCTGCCAAGGTCGTCGCCACATCGGCGACATTCGGCGCACGCCCGAGAGCCTCCAGTCCCGCCAGTCGAAACCCGCGCCCCGGCAGATCCACCATCAGGAGTCGTGCATCCTCGGCGTTCCGGGCGAACACGGCCGCGCACAGCGTAAGCAGCGCCGGAGCCTGCGGGTCTGCCCCATAGACCAGCGTGTGCCAGAGCTTGCCGCCGTAGGCGCTGTCGATCTCCACGCCGGAGATCACCCGCAGACCGTAGTGAGCTCCCGTTGCCTGAAGCGCTCGCACGTTGGTGGTCGTGTTGTGGTCGGTCGCGGCGATCACCGTCAAACCCCGCGCCGCCGCCGTTGCGGCCAGTTCCTCAGGTATCCACGACGAGTGATGGGGTGTCGCCGTCGTATGGATGTGCAGGTCGATCATACGTTACTTCTCCACCGGGTTCCCCGCCTTCTCCCAGTCCTGAAAGCCGCCCTCCAGAGCGATCATCGTCGGGTAGCCCTGATCCATAAAGATCTGAGCGCCGCGCTGACCAGAGTCAGGGCGAGCCGAGTCGCCGTAGGTGATAATCACCGATTCGGCAGGCAGAGCCTTGATCCGCGTATCAAGATCCTTCGTCGTGATCGAAACCGCGCCAGGGATATGCCCCGCTGCGTAGTCGTTGCCGGAACGCACATCGACAAATATCGCCGTCCTGGCATCCAGGCGAGCGCGAGCGTTCGCCACATTAATCAGTTCAACCTTCGGGCCATTCGGATCAACGCTGCCGTGAGCCACCGGTAGGCTCGTGCCAGTCGTCGTTGGCATTTCATTTGCGGCGGGGTGTCCCGTCGGCAATTCAACCGCAGCAGCGGGGACAGGGTTAGGCCGATCCCTCATTGTCAAGGCCACCGTCACCAGGGCGATCACCAGGGCCATTGCGCCAAGAATCACCGCCGGCAGCAACCACGGCGGAAGGTTGCGCCGTGGCCCTGGCGGCGTACCGGTTGGATTGGTCATGGCTCTTCCTTAAATTGGATTATACGGTACACAGTAATGACCAGCCTCGCTGGTCATTACTGTGTACCGTATGACATTGTACAAACTGGTCGTCCTACGGCGTCGGGCTAGGATTATCACGCACAGGCAGACCGCGCTCCGCGATCAGCTTCATTGCCTGATCAATCGGGATATGCACATTCCCCTCAAGGGTATTCCCGTAGGTTGTCAGGAGCGTCGTATCCCGCGTCACATAGTCCTTGTAGGACGCGCCCGTATCCACCAGCGGGGTCGGCGTAAAGGGCACTCGGCCAGCAAGGATGAAGATCAAGCTGATCATCACAAAGGCTACCAGCAGCGCCGTCATAATGCGTAAGGCGCTCGGCGGTTGTGCTTGAACCTGAACCTGATCATAGCTGCGTGAACGGTAACTCATTAGTGATGTCCTCCAACGTGCAGCCATTCCATGTTCGGGTCATTCAGGGGCAGGAGCGCGGCGCGCTGCAAATTTCCAGCGAACAAGGTCAGCCAGACACCGACCAGACCCACCGGTGCCGCCAGATTCATCCAGCTCACATCAAGGATGTTCGCGTGGAAGGCGGGCAGAACGATCCAGGACACATCAATGAAGCGCATCACAATGATCAGCGTAGCGATGCTGGCGAGCGAGCTAAGCCTGCGCTTATTCTTTCGCGAAATCAGCAGGAAGAAAGGCAGGAAGAACTGGCCCACCATCAGGATCGGCACGATAGCGACCCAGCCACCGTGCGTGCGGGTGATATACCACGGTGTTGATTCTGCCACATCGCCCGCCCAGATAATCACATACTGAGCGTACGACATGTAGGTCCACAGCACTGTGAAGGCCGTCATCAGCTTGCCGATGTCGTGGACAGGCTTGACCGGCACATTCGCCGCGAAGATCTCTGTCTCCCGCACCTGGGTGATGATAATGCTCAGGAAGGACAGAGTCATCAGGCCCGAACTGACCATGTAGTGAGCGCCGTAGATCGACGAGAACCAGTGGGGGTCAAGCGACATTGTCCAGTCGAAGGCAGCGAACGTCACGCTAATCACAAAGAGCGCCACGCCGATACCGCTGAGCATACGCATACGCTTAGCGGCAGCCTGATTGCCCGTGCGATCCTGATCCAGCGACCAAGAGCGCAGCATCAGGGCCAAGCCCGTCCACAGCACAAAGTAGATCACCGCTCGGACGACGTAGAAGGTCGGCGTGAGCCAGGGCACCTTATGCGCGATGCCTGGGTCAAACAGAGGGCTGCTTGGGTCAGTCACCGCCGGGTTTGCCCACTCATAGAGTGGCTGCACCAAGCCAACGGACTGATATGTGGTGGGGAACGTCGCGAGGGCAATCGGGATGAAGAGCAGCCCCATCACCGGGATCACCAGCGCGCCCGCCTCCAGCATACGCCGCACCGTCACACCCCACGCGCCGCCGGTGAGGTGTTGAAGCATCAGGAAGCCCAGGCAGCCAAGACTCAAGCTCATCGTAAAGTAGAAGCCGAACAGGTACGAGCGAAAGAACTGCTCGGGGCCGACGATAAAGTAGCCCGCCACCAGCAGCAGAAGGCCGATCGCTGCCGCGACCATGCCGATCGTCTGCAGTCGGCCGAGCTGCGGAACCTTCGTTGGTGCAAAAGAAGTCGTTGCCATGCGAAGAGCCTTCTAGTGCGCCGGGCACAGCCGGCGCCGAGCGATCACCTGTTATCTACCGAGCTTCGCGCGCTCTGCCGGCGGCACATCGTCCACCGTCGCATTCTGGCTGAGCTGCAGGGCGCGGATATAGGCCGCTATCGCCCAGCGATCCTCCACCTTGATACGCGAGGCGTAGCTAAACATCGACTGGTAGCCACCCTTGACCGGATCGCTACGGTACACCCCATTGGTGATCACGTCGAAGAAGTGGCCGATTGGCACATCGCGCAGGCGCTGCTGGTGGAAGTTAGCGGGCACAATTGACGCACGCTCGGCAACGATGCTTTGTCCCATCCCAGCGACACCGTGGCAGACCGAGCAGTAGATCGTGAACTGCTGCTGACCGCGCGCCAGCAGATTCGCAGTCACCGGGAAGGGCATCACATTACCGACCACCCCGTTCACCTTCGCGGTATACAGGTAGGTATCTGTCTGAACCTGCCCTGCCGCCACAGCACCAGGGACATTCGGGCGCGACGAGCGCCCATCGGCGAAGAAGCTACTCGGCTCGTAAGGTTGGTACCGGGGCTGGCTGTACATGTCGGTATGGCATGCGGCCAGAAGCATTGTTAAGAGGCCGACCCACCCGTAGCGGGCGAGCCGAGCGCGTGTGGCTAGGCGGCGCGAGCGTAGCGTCTGCATCGGAGCTTCCTCAGTGCGCAACTTCAGAGACCTGGAGCGGGCTCAGCCCACGCAGGAACTGCGATGTCCGCCCACGGTCGAAGAGCGGATCGACCGACTCAATACACAGAAAAAAGGCATCCTGCGAGGCGCGCTCGAAGCGCGGCACGTTGAACACCGGGTGGTAGGGCATGGGCAGGCCGTTGAGGGCCAGCATACCGAACACGGCACCAAACGCAGCGCAGAGAATGCCACACTCAAAGGTAATCGGGATCATCGCCGGCCAGTTGGTAATCGCAATCGGTCGTCCGCCGATATTGTACGGGTAGTCGAAGAACTCCCCGATGGACTGGAAGATGAACCCGCTCGATGCGCCGAGCAGACCGCAGATCAGCACGATCCGTGGCACTCCGGTGTCTTCGGGCATAACCTCCTCGCACACTTCCTCAATCGGGAAGGGCGAGTAGGCGTCCATCTTGCGGTAGCCTGCAGCTCTGGCCTTCTTCGCAGCTTCAAGCAGCGAGTTCGGGCTGTCGAACTCAGCCATCACGCCATAGATCTCGTTGGATGCTTGCATATCTCTCACCGGTACAAGGGCCAGTTAGTCAACTGACCCTCGTGCAGTTTGTGGCTAGTCCGCCGCCGTCGGGCTGTGTGCGTGGTCGTGGTCGTGGCCGTGGTCGTGGCCGCGCGCCGCATTGCGATGCGCCCGCTCTGTCTCCTGATGGAGCAGCATCCGGATCTCGAAGATATTGATCATCGGGAGTACGCGGATGAAGAGGAACGTCAGGGTGAAGAAGAGGCCAAAGGTACCCAGATAGAGCGACCAGTCCCAGATCGTGGGTATGTAGATGTCCCACGACGAGGGCAGGAAGTCGCGCTGGAGCGAGATCACGATGATCACATAGCGCTCAAGCCACATACCTACACTCACAATCGCCGAGATGATCAACAGGGCTGGGATATTCTGGCGCACCCGCCTGAACCAGAGGGGCTGGATGGCGACCGCGTTGCAGAACAGCAGGCCGTAGTATGCCCAGGCGCTCGGCCCGCTCAGCCGGTTGTAGAGCAGGTACTGCTCGTACTTGCTGCTGCTGTAGAGCGAGGCAAACACCTCCATAAAGTAGCCATAGACCACGAGCATACCGGTGGCCAACATCACCTTCGCCATCACGTCAAGGTGCCTGATGGTGATGTAGCTCTGAAAACCATAGAACGACCGCACCGGGATCATCAGCAGCAGCACCATCGCGAAGCCTGCGAACACCGCGCCAGCTACGAAGTAGGGCGGGAAGACCGTCACCTGCCAGCCAGGTACCTGGGCAACGGCGAAGTCGAGGGAGATGATCGAGTGAACCGAAACCACCAGGGGCGTTGAGATGCCGGCGAGGAGCAGTGACGCCATCTCGTAGCGGTGCCAGTGACGTGCCGAGCCACGCCAGCCCACCGCCGCAAAGCCATAGATGCGCTTCACCAACGGATTCGACGCTCGGTCGCGCAGGGTGGCGAAGTCGGGAATAAGCCCCACCAGCCAGAAGAGCAACGACACCGTGGCATAGGTCGAAATCGCGAATACGTCCCAGTCGAGCGGACTGCGGAAGTTCGGCCACATGCCGTGGGTATTCGGGTACGGGAAGAGCCAGTAGGCGAGCCAGGGCCGTCCGAGGTGAAGGATCGGGTACTGACCAGCGCACGCCACAGCGAAGAGTGTCATCGCCTCAGCGAAGCGGTTGATCGAGTTGCGCCACCCCTGGTTGAGCAGCAACAGAATGGCCGAGATCAGGGTTCCGGCGTGACCGATACCGATCCACCAGACGAAGTTGATAATATCCATGCCCCAGCCGACCGGGATATTAATACCCCAGATGCCGACGCCCCTGATGAAGAGCCAGGACACCGATACCAGGAAGACCATGAGCAGCGCGAAGGCGACGCCGAAGCCGAGAAACCATCCCCTCGGCGTCTTGAGCGGGGCGGTCAGCGGGACATCGCCAATCACGCTACTGATCGACGTGTAGGTCTCACCAGACAGCAGGTACGTCTCGCCTGTGTCGGGCTGTGATGTGGTGCGGATGGGCTGCGCCTGTGCCATCTGCTATCCTTCCTGCTTCTTCACCGTATCGGCGGCGCTAAGTGCCTCGAACGGATTCCGAATACGGGCTAGGTACGTTGTACGGGGGATGGTGTTGAGCTCTTGGAGCAGGCTGTAGTTGTGTGGCTCACTCTTCCAGGATGCCACACGACTGGCCGTGTTATTAGTGTCGCCAAAGGTGATCGCTTGGGTGGGGCAGGCCGCCTCACACGCGGTGATGATCGCATCATCGCCGATGGTGTAGACCTCCGTCCCTGCCGCAACCGCCGTCTTCTTCGCCTCAATGCGTGCGGCGCTGATGCGCTGGACGCAGTACGAACACTTCTCCATCACACCGCGATTACGCACCGTGACTTGAGGGTTACGCGCCAGCTTGAGGGTAGCGGTGCTGATGTCGGTGTACTGGAGGAAGTTGAAGCGGCGCACCTTATACGGGCAGTTGTTTGAGCAGTACTTGGTGCCGACGCAGCGATTATACACCATATTATTGAGCCCTTCTATGTCGTGCGCGGTGGCGGCCACCGGGCAGACAAGCTCACATGGCGCTCGCTCACACTGCATGCAGGCGATAGGCATCAGGTAGGTGTCTGGGTTATCCAGATCATCGCCAGCGAAGTAGCGGTCAATGCGCAGCCACTGCATCTCGCGCCCTACGGAGACCTGTTCCTTGCCGATCACCGGGATGTTATTCTCGGCCTGGCAGGCGATCACGCAGGCGTTGCATCCGACGCACGCACTGAGATTGAAAGTCATCCCCCAGGCGTTACGCCCGGCGTAGTCAGGGGCGGGCAGCAGCGTCTCAAACTGATGATGCTCACTGCCGAACTCCTCCTTGTGGATCTCTTTCTGGATATACTCCGGGTCGGCCTTAAACTCCTCAAACTTGCCAACCCGATAAATATCGCGCCCCTCCATTGTCCAGTGATCCTGGGTAGAGACGAGCAGGTAGGTAGTACCCGTGTCGCTCACCGAGTCGATGGTGCCGAACCAGGGCGCGCCGCTCGTGCGTATCGCGTAGGCATCCACACCGATGTCGTTGCCGACGTTGCCAGCCTTGCGACGCCCGTAGCCGAGGTTGACGGTGATCGAATTCTCGGCGTGGCCGGGGAGCAGCCAGATCGGCAGGTCGATGCTGCCGCCGTTATAGGCGAGGCGCACCACCTTGCCGTTGATCGCACTGATCTGTTCCAGGTAGTGCTGGCTTTCGATGCTACCACCCTTGAGCTGATCAACACTGAAGGGCAGCTTGAGCAGCGTGATGGCAGTGCGTGGGCTCATCAGGGCAGCATTATCCCAGACCAGCTTCGTGAGCGGGCGAGGCAACTCCATCAGCCAGCCATTGTTCGCGTAGCTACCGTCCCAGATCGACGGGTCGGGCCGGAAGACCAGTTCAAGTGCGCCGGGGGCGGGGATGCTGCCTGCCAGACCCTCTTCCTTCAGGGTGGGCGTACGCACCGCAGCTTTGGTGCCGTCGATCAGCCCGTTGGAGAGGATGTTCTGCCATGCGGCGACGAAATCCCCGCTGACCTTGCCCTTCCAATAGCCCTGCACAATCGTCAGCGGATCGACGTTGGGCTGACCAAGCAGCGCGGCAAGCACCTCGTGGCTGGTCTTACCGCCAAAAAGTGGCTGGATCAGAGGCTGGATAACGCCAGCGGTGCCATCGTAGGCCCGTGCATCGCTCCAACTCTCCAGGCTATGGGCAGCCGGGACGTGCCATGTGGCACCCGACGAAGTTTCGTCATTGAAGAGGCTGAGGTGAACGCTGAATGGCACCTTCGCGGCCAGTCGCTCGGCGAAGCGCAGGTCGCCGGGGGCGTTATAGGCCGGGTTGCCACCGATCATCACCAGCACCTGAACCGTACCAGCCTCGATCTCGTTCGCCAAACTGGCGATCTCATTGGTCTGGTTGGTGGGCCGGGCCTCCACCGGGTCGGTGTAGATCACCGTACTCCCGACATTCCCCAACTCGGCGTTGATCGCGTGGGCCAGGGCGTGGACAATCGGCGGCTGCTGGTCGCCGGCGATCACCAGAGAGCGACCCTTGTGCGCCTCAAGATCCTCGGCCAGGGCAGTCAGAAACTTTGTCGCCGCCTCGCCGGGCTGTTCCACGCCCGCGCTCACGCCAGGCAGCTTCAGTTTAGCGGCGAGAGCCTGAGCGAACCCGGCCACACGTCCAGCCTGGAGCGGCAGGCGGTGATCGGCGGTAGCACCAGTCGAGGACGGACTCGCCTCAACCACATACAGCCGGTTCATCTCACCGGTGTCCTTGCGCACCCGCCGACCGTCCGCAAAGGCGCGGGCGTAGGCGGCGAAGCCAGGGCCAGGAGAGAGGAAGTCGGCGTCGAGGCTCAGCACCACCTGGGCCTTGGAGAGATCGTAGCGCGTGGTCACATCCTCGCCGAAGGCGCGGCGGGCACCCTCGTAGACATTGTCGCGATTAATCGGATCGTACTGATACCAGCGCGCCTGAGGGTACTGGGTCTGCAGTTGGCTAATCTGGCTGGCTAGAGTTGGCGAGGTAACAGTCGTCGTCAGCAAGCGCAAACCCGCACCGCCAGTGGCACTCTGGGCCTGAAGCGCGCCGGCAAGCGCGCCGGTGAATGCATCCCAGGTACTCGTGGCACCTTGGTTCTGTACTTCCGTCGAGCGATCCGGGTCGTACATCGTCAGGATCTCAGCCTGCACGAAGAGGTCAGTGCCACCGGCGCTGCCAGGGTGCTGCGGGTTTGGCTCGATCTTCGTCGGGCGACCATCGTTCGAGCGCACCAGCACGCCGGTGGCGAATCCGTTGAGCAGCACGGATGACGCATAATAGAGCGGCACACCGGGCACACGACCGAGGGGCTGATTGATGAAAGGGGTAATCTTCTCGCGCGGCATATACGTGCAGCCGCTAATCCCGGCGAGGGCCAGAGAGGCACCCATCAGCTTGAGGAAGCTGCGGCGACTCACGGGGTCATTCAGTTCAGAAGCGCCCTGAGGGAACTCGCGTTCTACCAGATCGCGAAAGGCCGGGGTATCGGCCATCTGATCGAGTGAGCGCCAGAGCTGCGGACCGCGAGCGTTGTGGAGCTGCGCGCGAACGGCGTCGAGATCGGATGTCAGCTTAGATTTTGTCATAACGTTGATGATGCCTGATGCCCGATGCCTGATGCGACAGCGCGAGGGCTCACGCATCAGGCATCACATCTCAACACACTAGCGGTGGCAGATATAACAATTGGTGAGCTGGGCCTTATTCACGCCGTACTGCTTGACCAGATTGGCACCGACCTGAAGTTGATCGACAGGCTGAACATAGTCCATATTAAAGACCTGATCGCGCGGTCGGATGTACTTCTCCGGGTTGCGGTGACAGTTCAAGCACCAGCCCATGTAGAGGGGCTGTGTCTGCCAGACGACAGCCATGGTGTTGATTTGGCCATGACAGTTTGAACAGCCGATACCCTTGTTGATGTGGATTGAATGGTTAAAGTAGACGAAGTCGGGCACCCTATGGACGCGCAACCATTCGACCGGCTTGCCAGTGGCATAGCTTTCACGAACAACAGCCAGTTTGGGACTGTTTGACTTGATCTGCGAGTGGCAGGTCATACAGGTTTCTGTAGCCGGGACGTTCGCGAACGACGACTTGTCCACTGAGATGTGGCAGTACCGACAGTCGATTCCTAACACGCCAGCGTGAAGCTGATGGCTGTACGGGACCGGCTGCTCGATCGCCACGTTGATCTGGCGAAAGTAGTTTGACCGGAAGTAGACGCCGAGGATCAGCGTCAGCTCAACGGCGAGGAGCAGCCCGGCGAAGATGCTCAGGCGCATGAGCAAATTCGCGTTGCGTGGGAAGATCTGACCCATCCTCGTGACTTTCTTGTCGATGCCTGTGCAAGGTGGAAACTCGGGCTATTATAGAACTGCTTGACTTTTGTGTCAACCAAACACGGGCCTACGGTCGTTTCTATGCTGTTAAAGCGCAATGTAACGCATTACAGACCCGATCTTCAAAGATGTACTCTTTACATATTATGCACAGCGATTGAATCTGGCTCGGGCCTCATGGGTGGCGTAATGTTGTGCAAAAGGATTGCAATACCTTGAAAGAGTATAGTATCCCTCGTTAGGCATGTTTCAAAATGGGCACATTCAGCGTGACAGTCTTGCGATGAGGCGCCGAGGCGATGAGACGCTCGTATCGAGTCAGCGCCTCATCGCCTCGGCTCTGAACTGTCACGCTAGAGTGAAACATGCCTTACGGCGGCACGAACAATGCCCAGGGAAGATCGCCATCCGGGGTATTGACTTTGTGAAAATAAACACATAAAATAGAGATCTTCGATACCGCCGATCATAAACTGGCGATTCGATGCGCTGCCTTTCGCAGCGACACGTAACGGCCCAGGAGAATCATCACCATCATGACAACTCATCAGCCTGATACGATGAGCCACCCGGCTGCCGCCGCGCCCCAGATCGCGACAGCCTATAGCCGTAACGGCGCTCGCCCCTGGCCATCGGCCCGCCCGCGTATCGTAATCATCGGGGCCGGATTTGGCGGGATTAACGCCGCCCGCACCCTGGCAGGAAAGAATGTCGATGTGCTCATGATTGACCGTAACAACTACCACGGATTCTGGCCCCTGCTCTACCAGGTTGCCACCGCCGGGCTTGAGCCTGAGTCTGTGGCCTACCCTGTGCGGGCGATTGTGCGCTCTTTCAACAATGTCAGCTTTATGATGGCGGAGGTGACCAGCATCAACTTTTCCGCCAAAATCATTCACACCAGCACCATTCCTCTGCCTTACGACTACCTGATTATCGCCGCTGGCAGCGCCAACAACTATTTCGGCAACGATGCCCTCGCTGAATACACCTACAGCCTGAAGGACATCAATGACGCCGAGCGCCTGCGCAACCAGGTACTCTCGAACTTTGAGTACGCGGTCAGCGAGCAGAACCCGGACATCCGCCGCCGACTCCTGACGTTGGTGATCGTCGGCGGTGGCCCAACTGGCGTTGAGTTGGCCGGTGCCTTCATTGAATTGATCCGCCATGTTCTTGTGCGCGACTACCCGATGCTCGACATCTCGGAGGCGCGAGTGGTGTTAGTGGAGGCCAGCGACCGCGTTCTGACGGTCTTCCCCGAGGGGCTTCGTCAGAGCGCCCTGCACCGTCTCCAGGAGATGGGCGTTGAGGTGCGCCTGAAGACACAGGTGGCCGCTGTAGATGCGACCAGCGTGACTTTCGCTGATGGGAGTACGTTGGAGACAGACACGGTGGTCTGGGCGGCGGGCGTGCGCTCGGCGCACCTGGCGGATGGCATTGGGCTGACGTTGGCTCGCGGCGCACGGGTGCCAGTCGAACCGACGCTGAATCTGGCGGAGTACCCCGATGTCTTTGTGGTGGGCGATATGGCCTACCTCGAAGGCTACAAGCCCGGCGTAGCTTACCCCATGGTGGCTCCGGTGGCCGTCCAGATGGCTGAGCGCGCGGCGAAGAATATTTTGGCCACTACACGGCGTCGCCCTATGCAGCCCTTCCGATATTTCGATAAGGGTACTATGGCGACGATTGGCCGACGTGGTGCGGTACTTGACTCCTTCGGCATCCGGCTGACGGGATACCTGGCCTGGCTCGGCTGGCTGGTGGTCCACCTGATGTCCCTGGTGGGCTTCCGCAACCGGGTGATCGTGCTGCTGAACTGGGCCTATAGCTACTTCACCTATGATCGTGGCGTGCGCCTGATCACGGGGCTGAAGCCGGACGATTCTACATCGTGTGATGGCCGCTCAGCCCTCACCCCCCAGCCCCCTCTCCCCGTGAGGGAGA
>CAIRFY010000404.1 GCA_903877945.1 uncultured Oscillochloris sp.
CTGCTGCGGAATCTCCCCTCTCCCCGTGAGGGAGAGGGGCAGGGGGTGAGGGTCGCACAGAACGGTAACGTACATGTGCCAATCCTGAAACCTTGTCAAAGATATGCCTCTTTTTTTTTTGGAAAAACGTATGACCGCACCGACGACCATCCGCTCGCTCAGCGTCGAGCCTCTCGACATCCCGCTGTTCGCCCCCTTCGGCATCTCCGGCGGCGCTCAGGATGTCGCCCGTAGTCTGCTTGTCACCATTGAACTGGCCGACGGCACCCTGGGCTACGGTGAGGCCGCGCCCTTCCCGGCCTTTAATGGCGAGACCCAGGCCAGCGCCCGCGCCGCACTTGAACTGGCTCGGCCTGCCGTTGAGGGCGCGGACGTGCGGGAGTGGCGACCCCTGTCCTCCACCCTGCGTGAACGTATCGGGACTGCCGGCTCGGCCCGCTGCGCAATTGAGACGGCGATCCTCGACGCGCTCACCAAACGCGCCCAGATGCCGCTCTACGCCTTCTTCGGCGGCGCGGGCAGCAGCCTAGAGACCGATATGACCATCACCACAGGCAGCGTGGAGCAGGCCAGCACCGCCGCCCTGGAAATCCTCGCCCGTGGGATTACCGCGATCAAGGTGAAGATCGGCTCGGGCGACCTCCCGCTCGATCTGGCCCGCCTGGTGGCGATCCACACGGTAGCCCCCGACTCGCCGCTCATCCTCGACGGCAACGGCGGCATGAGTGCTGACGAGGCGCTGGAGTTGATGGGGGCGCTGAGCATCCAGGGTATCCACCCAGCCCTGCTGGAACAGCCCGTCCCCGGCGACGACTGGGCGGGCATGGGCCAACTGGCGCGTTGGGGCGGTGCCCCGCTGGCCGCCGACGAGACAGCCTCTAGCGCGGCGCATGTGCTGCGGATCGTGTACGAGCAGGCCGCTCAGGTGGTGAACATCAAGCTGATGAAGGCCGGCGTTGTCGAGGCTCTCGACATCGCTGCGATCTGCCGCGCCGCCCAGCTACGCCTGATGATCGGCGGCATGGTCGAGTCGATCCTGGCCATGACCATGTCGGCGCACTTCGCCGCCGGTCAAGGCGGCTTCAGCTTCGTCGATCTCGACACCCCCATGTTTATGGCCGAGAATCCCTTCGAGGGCGGCTTCCGCCAGACCGGCGCACGCCTCGACCTCCGCCATATCACCGCCGGTCATGGGGTGCGGCCTCGGTAGGGTCCACCGTTGAGCGTAACGATGCACAGCCAGTTTTGTATATCCTGACCGTAGCCTCGTGAAACCACGCCCACTATACTAGACCCTATACTTCTCAAATAAGTGGGGTCAATGCTGACATCGTCTCCTCACCCCCTGCCCCTCTTTCCCAAAGGGAGAGGGGGCTGGGGGTGAGGGCTGATCGGCACGGGGCTCGTTTTGTATAGGGGGGGATCGATGGAAACTCGGATCTTAATCGCCGATGACGAGTCGCTGATTCGGATGAATCTGCGCGAGACGCTTCAGGATCAGGGTTATCTGGTGATTGGCGAGGCCGGTGACGGCCAGAGCGCCGTGAATATGACTCGCCAACTGCGGCCCGATCTGGTGCTGCTCGACATTAAAATGCCTATCATGGATGGACTAACCGCCGCCAAGCTCATCCACGAAGAGGCGCTGGCCCCGGTACTCCTGCTCACTGCCTACAGCTCCCGCGAACTGGTCGTGGATGCACGCGACGCGGGCGTGCTGGGCTATCTGGTCAAGCCTGTGCGCGACGCTGAACTGATGCCCCTGATTGAGGTCACGCTGGCCCGCTGGGCTGAACAGACTGGGCGCAAGAAGGAGATTCTCCAACTGCGTGACCGGCTGGAAAGTCGCAAGCTGATCGAGCGGGCCAAGGGCCACCTGATGGACAGCCAGGGTCTGAACGAGGCCGAGGCGTTCCGCAGGATCCAGCAGTTGGCTATGAATAACCGTAAGACAATGCGCGATGTGGCTCAGGCGATCATGCTCGCGCAGCAGATCGCGATGTGACAC
>CAIRFY010000405.1 GCA_903877945.1 uncultured Oscillochloris sp.
CGTCTGCATGCTCGGCTCCCAAAGCCCAAACAGGCCAGCCAGCAGCAACCCGCCCACGCACAGCAGAGCCAGGCGCAGCCCCGCGCCAAGGTAGCCGAGCAGGCCGATGATTGCCAGCACGCTCAGCCACGAAAGCCCGAGTAGCCAGTTTTCCACCAGGCGCAAACTCGCATCGATCCCGCCGCGCAGCGGGTCGAATCCGAGCGTGAAGATCGGATTGGTCGCCCGGTTCGCGACCGACCAGTTCTGGAAGGCATCGACCGGCCCGCGCAGGCCGAGGTTCCAGCTCTCGGGGAAACGACGGGCCTCGGCTGGCCAGACCAGCGCGCTGAGGATCAGCACGATCAGCAGAGTGGCCCCTGTCAGCAGCCGCAGCCGTGCGCGTGTGCCGATCTGGGCCTCAGCTAGCGCTGGTGTTCGGATCGCCATGAATACTCCTCACGTCATACACCTCTGGTTGACTGTGCCAGTCTCGCTGGCACAGTCAACCAGAGGTATTAATTACAGAAATAGCCCGTAAAGCCCAGCAGCTTTAGCGCTGGGATAGAAGGGCTTCACCCGCTTGAGCGGCTTTAGCTGATATGGTTGCACTTCTACGTGTATTGCGGTACAATTGTTCGTATACAGTATTCGTGCCGTTGCACGTTTCCAACTGAGTTGTGGGCGTTCCGACGAGCAATCCATCGTCGGGTAAAAAGCTCATGGTCATGTGGCGTACTGGTTCGGCGGAAGGGGCCAACCTGAGAGCCAGCACAGGCACGTACACGGTAGGCCACACACCAACCTCCGTTCTCGAAAGAGGACAAGGGATGGGGCGGCATCCCTTTGAAGCCCAAGCGTTTACGCTTGGGAGCCGTCACACAGCGCGTGAAGTACCAGCGCCCGGTCGAGGTGGCCGCGTGTCATGTGCGCCTCGTCCACGACGGCCACCGGGCCATCGTAGGCGGCCACCACGGGCATAGCCTCCTCAAGTTTGGTCGCCAGGGCCACCGTCGGCCCGTCCGGCCCAGCGGGAGACGCCGTGCAGGGGATCATGATCGCCCCTGCCGTGAGTACCCGCGCCCGTGGCGCATCCTTCACAAAGGCGCGCACATAATCATTGTGGGGACGCAGCACCAACTCCTCGGGCGTGCCCACCTGCACCAGTTGGCCGTGGCGCATAATCGCAATCCGGTCGCCCAGGCGCAGAGCCTCGGCAAAATCGTGGGTGATGAAGATGCTGGTCTTACGCAGACTACTTTGGAGGCGCAGCAGTTCATCCTGCATCTCGCGGCGGATGAGCGGGTCAAGGGCGCTGAAGGGCTCATCGAAGAGCAGGATGGCCGGGTTCACCGCGAGAGCGCGGGCCAGTCCCACCCGCTGCTGCATGCCGCCACTGAGCTGGCGCGGCAGGTGGTTGCCCCAGCCGGTCAGCCCCACCAGATCGATCATACGCTCGGCCTGCTCCTGACGCTCGCGTCGGCCAATCCCGCGCACCTCCAGGCCGTAAGCCACGTTATCGATCACCCGGCGGTGCGGGAAAAGCCCGAAGTGCTGGAAGACCATGCTCACTGTATGGCGGCGCAGCTCACGTAGCTCGGCCTCGCCCATCGTCAGGATGTCGCGCCCGTCGATCTGCACCTCGCCGTGGGTTGGCTCCGCCAGCCGCGACAGGCAGCGCACCAGCGTAGACTTGCCGCTGCCCGAGAGTCCCATCACCACAAAGGTTTCGCCGCGCCGTACACTAAACGAGACGCCGCGCACGGCCACCACATGGTCAGCGTAACGCCCGGCATCGGCGGTTCCGGCGTGCAGCGCGGCGTATGCCTGCGCCGGCTCCCGCCCGAAAATCTTCCATACATCACGGCAGATCAGCGTAGGCTGGGCAGTGGGTGCTGTTGTCATGAACTCGTACTCACAATTCCTCCAGGGCGAACGTATTTCAGGGAGGGCGTTGCCCTCCCTGAAATTCCTTCCTACTTCTTCGCCACCCACGTCTGCCAGACATCCTTGTGGGCATCGATCCATGCCCGTGCGGCCTGCTCGGTCGTCTTCTTATCCAGATCGACCGCCGCGATCATGCTGATCTGAGCGGCGTTGTCGTAGCTCATCGCCTTGAGCAGCGTGTAGGCGTCAGGAGCCTTCTCTTTCAACCCCGACCAGACCGCCTTAAAGAGAACGTCCTTAGGATAATCGCAGCTTACGCTGCCCGCCTTTGCGTTCGCGTAGCAGCTTTCGCTATAGTCCGGCAGGGTTACGGGAGTGAGCTTGTACTTGGCGTGAATGGAGTGCGGTGTCCAGAAGTAGAACAGCAGCGGCGACTTGCGGCTGTAGGCCGCGTCGAGGGCCGCCAGCACCGCCTGCTCTGAGCCAGCCTGCACCACCTGAAGGTTCAGCCCCAGGTTCTTGATAATGTCAGCGTCGTACTGCACCCAGCTTGGGTCGCCGGTGAGGAACTGGCCTTTGTTGCCGGTCTCGGCGGTCTTAAACAACTCGGCGTTCGCCTTGATCCCCTCCCACGTCGCCAACTCGGGGCGCTGCTCGACCATATAGGTCGGCACATACCAACTAATCTTGCCGACCACGCCGAGCGGGCCAAGGTTCTCAACCACCTTCTGCGTGTCGATGTACAGCTTGATATGTTCGGCGTGACCAGAGGGCCAGACCTCCAGGGTGGCGCTCAGATCGCCGCTGGCGAGGGCAGCCCACTGGGCATTCTCATCAATCGTGACAAGCTCAACCTTATAGCCGAGTTGCTCCTCCAGAAGAATCTTCGCGACGTTCACATTGACCGACGAACCAGTCCAGGCATTCTCGGCGAGCTTGATCGAGATCTTTGGTGCGGCGGGCGGCGGGGTACTGGCGCAGGCGGTAAACAATACCAGGGCGGCCACAATCATCAGCGGGCGAAGGAACCAGCGCGAGCGGGGGAAGGTCATGCACATCTCCTTGTACGGTGGGCGGGATCACCCCTATATAATAAACTAAGAACCCTCACTGTAGATCTGTGCCAAAACAAGGTTTCAGCCACCCTATCACCGTGTCACCCTATCACCGTGTCACCTGGCATCCTGATGCCAGGTGTGGGCGGACATCTATCACCCTATCACCGTGTCACCTGGCATCCTGATGCCAGGTGTGGGCGATCATCTATGGTACACTGAGAAAACCCGCACCTGTCCGTAATTAAAGAAGCAGGGATCATGGCTAATACGACGATCTCCTTCTACGAGCGCGTTGATCACGCCATCCACGACGCCTCGCTGAAGACGGCCCTCGCACGGGCTACCGGACGCTTTATCGGCAACCGCGCCGGGGCCATCGGTGTGCTGAGCGATGCCGACGCTCTGCGCGACACGGCCCGCGCCATCCGCGCCGACGCGCTTGCGCACCTCGACGAGCTGCTCGTCCAGCTCGCTACGAACGTCGAGCGACGCGGCGGCACAGTCTGTTGGGCCAGCGACGGTGAGGAGGCTCGCCGCTATATTGCCGAACTGGCCAAGGCTCGCGGCGTCCGTACTATCGTCAAGTCGAAGTCTATGGCCTCTGAGGAGATCCAGCTCAACCACGCTCTTGAAGAGGCTGGCCTGGAGGTGGTTGAGACCGACCTGGGCGAGTATATCATCCAGCTCGCCGGTGAGACGCCCTCGCATATTATTGCGCCTTCCATCCACAAGACCCGCGAGCAGGTGAGCGATCTGTTCTCCACGCACCTGGGGATGCCGCCAACCGATGACATCCCGACGATGACTCAGACGGCGCGGGCGGCTTTGCGTCAGCGCTTCCTCAGAGCCGACATGGGCATCAGCGGGGTGAACTTTGGTGTGGCCGACGAGGGCGCGGTGGTGATTGTGGAGAATGAGGGCAATGCCCGTCTTTCCACCAGCGTGCCACGTATCCATGTGGCGATCATGGGCATCGAACGAATCGTCGCTCGCATGGAAGATCTCGGCGTGATGCTGCAAGTCCTGGCTCGCTCGGCTACCGGCCAGAAGCTCAGCGTCTACACCAGCATCATCAGCGGCCCCGCCCGCGTTGGTGAGGATGACGGGCCTGATGAGTTCCATCTGGTGCTGCTGGACAACGGGCGCTCGCAAATCCTCGGAGGCCAGTACGCCGAAGCCCTGATGTGCATCCGCTGCGGAGCCTGCCTGAACGCCTGCCCGGTCTACCATGCCATCGGCGGCCACGCCTACGGCGGGGTTTACTCCGGCCCTATCGGGGCCATCCTCACGCCGTTGCTCCAGCCGGATCTGCCCGAGGCATATATGCTGCCCCAGGCCAGTTCGCTCTGCGGAGCCTGCCAGGAGGTCTGCCCGGTGCGGATCGCCATCCCCGACCTGCTGCTGCGCCTGCGCGCCGACGGCGTCAAGGCCGGGAAGGCCCACCCGGTCGAGAAGGCCGCGATGACTGGCTACGCGCTCACGATGAACAACCCCGCGCTCTACCGCGCTGGCGGGCGGCTGGCCCGTCTCGGCTCGCGCCTGATCGGGCGCAAGGGCCGCATCCGAAGGCTGCCGCCACCGCTGAGCGGGTGGACGCACGGACGGGATTTTCCACAGCCAGAGCATACGTCGTTCTCTGAGTGGTGGGAGGAGCGGGAGAAGGAACGACCTAAACAATAATCGTCCTAAGCATGGTTCAGAACCGCGTGACAGTTTGCAGTGAATGTAGCACCGCCTTCCAGGCGGTCAAGAGCATCACCGCAGGCCGGAAGCCCGCGCTACGAACTGTCACGCTGAAACCTGGTACCTGAAACCTTGTCCTACCGCAAAAGGCACGCGGTCATTCCAAGCGCCCGGCCCGTAAACGGGCGGGCTACGATCTACAAAGC
>CAIRFY010000406.1 GCA_903877945.1 uncultured Oscillochloris sp.
AGGTGATTGCACAATGCAAGATGCACAATGCACAATGCACAATGCAGAGTCAGGTGATAGTATTTGGAATCAGGTTTCACTCGTTGACCTGAGTAATAACGAGGAAACCCCAGGCAGCGATGACCCGTTTTTGCATTGTGCATTGTGCATTGTGCATTTTTTCCCCGCCGAACTCTTCGGCGGGCAGTTCCGCCGCCTGGTGGCCGACATCGTCGCCCGCCTGCGGGCCGGTGAGCGGGTGGTCGCCGTGACCTCGCAGGCTCCCCGGCTCCAGGAGTTGGTAGAAGAAGGGCTGAGGGCTGAGGGCGAAAAGCTGAGGGTGGGGGACTCAGCCCTCAGCCCTCAGCCCTCAGCCTTTACGTCAATCCACGGTGCGCTGGAAGCTGGCTGGCGGCTGCCCACCCTCGGATTGACCCTCTACACTGACGCTGAGATCTTTGGTGTGCGCCAGCGCCGCCCGCTCTCCGAGCACCGCCGCAGAACCCGCAGCGCCGAGGATCGCGCCGCCTTCCTGCGCGGGCTCAAGGTTGGGGATTACGTTGTCCATATTGAACATGGCATCGCCGTCTACGAGGGCATGATCCGTCGTACTGTCGGCGAGATCGAGCGCGAGTATCTGGTACTGCGCTACGCCGCCAGCGATAAGATCTATGTGCCGGTCGATCAGATCGACCGGGTGGCCCGCTATATCGGTGCGGGCGATAGTGCGCCTACCCTCACCCGCCTGGGTACCCAGGACTGGGAGCGCGCCAAGCGCAAGGCCCGCGCCGCCGTCCAGGATCTCGCCCAGGATCTGCTGGCCCTCTACGCCCAGCGCCAGACCAAGCGCGGATACGCCTTCACCTTCGATAACGAGTGGCAGCGCGAACTGGAGGGTTCCTTCCCCTATATCGAAACCGACGACCAGTTGCGCGCACTCACCGAGATTAAGGCCGATATGGAACACGATGTACCCATGGATCGCCTGATCTGTGGGGATGTCGGCTTTGGTAAGACGGAGGTGGCCCTGCGCGCCGCCTTTAAGGCCGTGCAGGACGGGAAGCAGGTGGCGATTCTGGTGCCCACCACCGTCCTCGCCCAGCAGCACTTTGACACCTTCTCCCGGCGCATGGCCGCCTTTCCCGTCATCGTCGAGATGCTCTCGCGCTTCCGCTCGCCTAAGGAGCAGGATGTCATCTTGAAGGATCTGGCCCGTGGGAAAGTTGACATCATCATCGGAACTCACCGTATTCTGAGCAAGGACGTCTCCTTCAAAGACCTGGGCTTGGTGGTGGTGGACGAGGAGCAGCGCTTCGGGGTGCGCCACAAAGAGCGGCTCAAGCATCTGCGCGCCGAAGTTGATGTCCTCACCCTCACGGCCACACCTATCCCGCGTACCCTGCACATGGCGATGGCGGGCATCCGTGACCTGAGCGTGATCGACACTCCGCCCGAGGATCGCGTGCCGATCAAGACCTACGTGCTGCCCTATGACGAGTCGCTCATCCGCGAGGCGATCCTGCGCGAGCTTGAGCGTGAGGGTCAGATCTACTTCGTGCATAACCGGGTGCAGAGCATCTACCATGTGGCGAACCATCTGCGCAACATCGTGCCCGAGGCCAACGTGGGTGTGGGCCACGGTCAGCTTGCTGAGCGCGAGCTTGAACGGGTGATGCTCGACTTCTTCGAGGGTCGCCACGATGTGCTGGTCTGCACGACGATCATCGAGAGCGGACTGGACGTACCCAACGCCAATACGATCATCATTGACGACGCCACCAACTACGGCCTGGCCCAGCTCTACCAACTGCGTGGGCGGGTCGGGCGCTCGGCCAACCGGGCCTACGCCTACCTCTTCTACAAGCGCGACTGCGCCATGACCGAGGAGGCCCAGCAGCGCCTGGAGGCTATCCAGGAGGCCACCGAGCTTGGCGCGGGATTCCGCGTCGCCATGCGTGACCTGGAGATCCGTGGGGCGGGCAACCTGCTCGGCGCGGAGCAGAGCGGCCACATCGCCGCCGTCGGCTTTGACCTCTACTCGCGGCTGCTGGAGCAGGCGGTGGGGCAACTCAAGGCTGATGGTGACAGGGTGACAGGGCGAGACGGTGACAGGGTGACACGGGGACAGGGGGACAGGGTGACACGGGGACAGGGGGACAGGGTGACACGGGGACAGGGTGACAGGGTGACACGGGGACAGGGTGACACGGGGACAGGGCGAGACGGGGACACGGGGACAGGGCGAGACGGGGACACGGGGACAAGGCGAGACGGGGACACGGGGACAGGGCGAGACGGGGACACGGGGACAGGTTCCGATGAGCGTGATGTTCTCACCCCGTCACCCCGTCACCGTATCACCCCGTCACCGTATCACCCCGTCACCCCGTCACCGTATCACCCCGTCACCCCGTCACTCCTCGTCAACGAGAAGGTACTCGTCGCCCCCCTCGTCACCCTCGACCTGCCGATGACCGCCTACTTGCCAACCGAGTACATCACCGACGAGATGGTGCGCCTGAGCGTCTACCAGCGTATGGTGGCCGCCGAGCAGATTGACGAGGTGCGCGGGCTGCGCCAGGAGCTTCAGGATCGCTTCGGCGACCCGCCGCTGCCAGCGGTACATCTGCTCACATGGCTCCATATCAAGGCTCTGGCGCTCCTGGCCGGCGTCACATCGGTGACGACGGTAGGCGATGAGTTTATTATCCGGCTGCCTATCTTAGAGGAACAGGCCCGTGATCGCCTCCGTCGGCGCTATGGCCGAGACACCAGCGTAAAGGTTGGTCCGCAATTCATCCGCCTTGACCGGCGCATCCTCGGCGAGAAATGGAGTGAGAAGGTGATGGGTGTGCTGGAGGTGCTGGCGGCGTAGCGGGGCGACACCTCGCCCCTACAATCTACGGCGTGGAAACCGGAGCAGTGCGACCGCCAGCATCGCGGCTGCGACCAGGGGCCAAATCCATGCCAGATCGCCGGGGCCGCCGGGGCCGTACAGGGGTTCACGCGGCGTGATCGCGATCAGCCGGTAGGGCGCGGTGGCGCGGGCGAGGGCGGCATCGCTCATGGCATAAGGGTTAAGCCCCATGAGCGGAGCCACAAACCCGCTGCCCTTGATCACCTCGCGCAGCAGAGACAGGCGCGTCGGGTCGTCGTCGGGAAGTTCCTCGGCCCAGGCCGCCCAGCGCCCGCCGGGTAGCCAGATCTCAACCAGCGAGTTAGCCTGGATATTGCGGTACCAGTCGCTGATCGCCCCGAATCCAGCGGTAATGTACACGGTTTCGCCTACCTGCGCGTAGTTCAGCGGTGTGCGCCTCGCCATGCCGCTCTTGCGCCCGGTGTGGGTCAACACCAGGTAGCGTCCGGTAAGCGCAGGTGCAAAGCTCAGCCAGGGGCCGAGGTTGAGCCGCCAGAGCAGCAGCATATAATGGTTGAAGAGGCGAAAGCCCTGGCGGAGCATCTGCTCTAGCGGGTTGTTTGGGGCAGACATAGAATACCTCTTTTATGATTATTTTTAATCAGAAAATTGGACGCCTATTTCGTGTCCGAGCTGGCGCAGAAATTCGCGCATAAAAACAGTGCGGCGTTCAGCCTCGGCGCGCCCGGCCTCAGTGGTCATCGTCTCTGCGAGACCGAGCAACTTGGTGAAAAAATGGTCAATTGACGAGGTGGTATCATTGGCCAGACGGCGCACCGGGAAGGGCTCGGCGGGGTCATAAAGCGGTCGTCCCAACTGCGCGCCGAGCATCAGACAGCGAGCAATGCCCACCGCACCGATGGATTCAAGCCGGTCGGCGTCCTGTACCACGCGGGCCTCAAGAGTGAGTGGGGCAATCCCAGCGGTGAAGCTGTGGGCGGCGATAGCGTGGGCTATACTAGGGATGAGCATCGGCGGGTAGCCAGACATCATCAGAAAGGCCGACGCTGATGTGGCCGACATGGTTGATGCCAGCGGACGCTGCGGCGAGTCCTTGGGCACCGCCACGCAGTCGTGCAGCCAGGCGGCAGGGACGACCACATCCAGGTTGGCCCCGGAGATGGCGGCGAGGGTGCGAGCGTTGGCGACCACCCGCCGGATGTGTTCGCGGTCGTGGGCGGCGTCAGCGAAGACGTTAGTGGTGAGATAATCCGCAAAGCGCGGCTCCCAGGTTGTGAAGTCGATCATGGGTACACTTTTCTGTCATGGCAGATTGTAGAGTGTAGATTGTACCTCATTCGTCATCTATAATCTACAATAATGCGGATAGTGATTCGAGCTATCCCGCCGGGCAGCGGGGCCACCGGGCCACGGGTGCCTGCGGTGAAATCGTACTCCTCCTGGATGTTGTCAGGTGTCATCTGTATTTTCGGCCTCACCGACCGTCTGTAGGATCTGCGCATAAAGCGCTGGACTGATGCAGTTTAGATTGGTCGATGTGATAGCGTGGTGCAACTCTGACATCGCCGTATGCAGCAGAATTATGGAGCCGTTCATGCCGTTCGCGAACGGGCCGTTCGGCATTCATGGTGTTCGCACGAACACCCCACGAACGGGGTGGATGTTTCACATAGCGAGAAACTCGACATAATGGTGGCGATCTGCGTGGCCGCGCCACGCACAAAGGGGTCACGCTTCACCAGCGCGACCCCTTTGCCCTCACATGTGAGGGGAGTACGGTCTGTCCGACAAATGAACCCTCGCTACCGCCAAATGAGCGGGAGCATCACCTGGAAATGCCCAACCGTCGGGGCGGAGGGCTGCGCGCCATTCTTGTTGACGGCCCCGGATGGCAGGATAAGCAGCGGCGTGTTGCTCCACTGATTGACGTTGTTCAAGCTGCCCGTCACCGTGAAGACCACCGAGCCTCCCACTGGAAGATGACCTAACCGCTGCCTGATGTTGCCTGTCCCGGTGATGATCTCGGTTAGGGCCTCCCTGCGCGTGATCTGATTCGCGGTACTTGCCACGGAGGTGCCACAATCCGCGCCGCCGGTTGCCGTGCAGGTCCACGTCCAGATAGTGCCGGGCGCAGGTTCGGGCAGGGGATCGTCCACAATAGCTCCCACAAGGTCGTCAGGGCCGTTGTTGCCCGTCGTGATCCTCAGGGTCAGATCACTGCCCGCCACTTGGTAGGTCTGACCGATAGAGGCATCGACATGTGCTGGGGGCGCGGTCGGCGTTCCAGTTGGTGACACCGTCGTGCTGGTCGGCATCGGCGTGTCGGTTGATGTTGCGGTCAGCAGCATCGGTGTGCTGGTCGGCGTCGGCACGGTGCCGGTCGGCGTGTCAGTCGGTGTCGCGGTCGGCGTGTCGGTCAGCAGCATCGGTGTGCTGGACGGCATCGTGGTTGGCACGGTGCCCGTCGGCGTGTCGGTCGGTGTTGCGGTCGGCGTCGGCACGGTGCCAGTCGGCGTGTCGGTCGGTGTGCTGGTCAGTGGATTACGTGAAGAAATCGTGATGTACGAAGGGCTGCAATCCTGACTATCACACGTGAAAAGGTGTAGAGTTCCTGACCCGTTGATTGTAATTCTGGCAGTCAGAATGTCACCGGCGGATGCAACGACCTCTGGCCACTCCTGTGTGGTCGAGGGTACTGTGGCTAGAATTTTCGTACTGCTACCATGATGTAATTCGAGAGATAATGTGGGACTGTTTCCAATAAAGGAATAACCAGACCAGGTAACGACTGTCGATGAGCCGTTACCTGGAATGTCATTACCAAGATAAGAAGACCACTCCCATGTACAAGACCCGACGATACAATCTACGAAGCGAATACTGGATGGTACCGTATCAAGGAGAGAATCCTGACCGAACGCCAGTCGCAGCGGATCATTCTGAGAGGTAATCGTATAGCTTGGTAGCTTTGGTGTCGGCGTCGGCGTGTTGGTGAACGTCGGCGTGTCGGTTGGCGTGTTGGTTGGCGTGTTGGTGAACGTCGGCGTACTCGTCGGCGTGTTGGTTGGTGTGTTGGTGAACGTCGGTGTGTTGGTTGGTGTGTTGGTGAACGTCGGTGTACTCGTCGGCGTGTCAGTTGGCGTACTCGTCGGCGTGTTAGTAAACGTCGGCGTGTCGGTCGGCGTGTTGGTAGATGTCGGCGTGTCGGTCGGCGTATTGGTGAACGTCGGCGAGTTGGTTGGCGTGTTGGTGAACGTCGGCGAGTTGGTTGGCGTGTTGGTGAACGTCGGTGTGTTGGTTGGTGTGTTGGTGAACGTCGGTGTATTCGTCGGCGTATTCGTTGGTATATTCGTTGCTGTCGGCTGAGGCTGAATTGTCAGCGCAAATACCTGACTGCCCGTGCAGCCATTCGCATCGGCAGCGGTGACGGTGAAACTGTAGCTCCCGCTCGTCGTCGGCGCACCGCCTAACACGCCACCGGCTGCCAGGGTCGTGCTGATCGGCTTCGTCCCGCTCGTCTGCGCGAAGATGTACGGCCCGGTTCCGCCGCTGGCGCTGAATGTGTGGCTGTAGGCCGCGCCCTGCGTACCGTCTGGCAGAGCCGCCGCATCAAGCGTGATCGCCGGGCAGACATCCGCAGGGCCGAAGGCGTAGAGCCGCGCCGGAGGATTTGGCTTGCCCCAAGGCCCGTTCACTCCAGCAGTGACGACGTAGAGCGTTCCGTCAGGGCCAATCGCCGGTGATGTTGGCCCCCAGTAGAAGGACGCCCCGCTATTCAGTTGGTACTGCCAGAGCAGCGCGCCGTCGGCTGCCGAGACCGCGTAGATCTGATCGCCCGATCCCATGATGTAGAGGATGCCGTTGCCGCTGAGCGCCGGCGAGCCGCCGAACGCCTCGCTTGTCGGTGCAATGATGCTGTCCCAGCGTGTTGCGCCGGTCGCGGCGTCGAGCGCGTAGACGTGCCCGCCGGATATGGCGGTGTAGATCGTCTGCCCATCAGCGGAGATGGCGACCCCGTGGAAGTAGTTCGCGGCGTTCAGGTCATCGCGCTGCCACTTGACGCTGCCGTCGGGATGAAAGGCGACGGCGATAGTGGCGTGGACATAGACCGTGCCGTCGGGGTCAATCGCTGGTGTTGGCCAGCCGTAGCCTCCGCCGACCCGTCCGTCACGCCAGCGCTCGCTGCCGTCCGCGTTGAGCGCGATCATGCCCAGGCAGTTGTGGTTGAAGTAGATGCTCCCATCAGGCGCGACCGCCGGTGACGACTCGATGCCACAGATTGAGCCGGAGCTGTAGCGCCAATGGCTGCTGCCATCCGCGTTGACCGCATAGAGCGCCGGTTCCCAGGTGCCTTTGTAGACCTGTCCATCTGCGCCGACGGTGAGGGAGGAATACGATGAACTACCTTGTCCAACGGACGCCTGCCAGATCATGCGTTGGCGGATGACCTCGACCGGGGTGGCCGTGGCTGGCGGAGTCTCTGGCCCGATCTGTCCATAGGAGCCTTCCCCCCAGGCCGAGATGCTCCCATCGCTTGCCAGCGCAAGCGAGTGCCAGTTGCCGCCAGCCACAACCGATGCGCCGCTCAGGAGGCCAACACCGTTGTAGCCGAGGACCTGTATCGGTATGCTATTGCTGTACGTGTAGGTTCCATTGCCCAACTCCCCATGCCCACCCGATCCCCAATTCCAGACGCTGCCGTCCTGTCGAACCGCCAGCGTGTGATCAGTCCCGGCCGCGATACTCACGGTGCCGGTGAGCGTCCCGGTGCCGCCTGGCCCGACAACCTGCACCGGGGTGGACTGATTCGTCGTTGTCCCATCGCCAAGCTGTCCGTAAGAGTTGTAGCCCCAGGCCCAGATAGTGCCGTCACTCTTCAGCGCGAACGAGTCATCGGTGCCAGCCGCAATCGCCGTCACCCCCGTCAGCCCGCTCACCTGGGTCAGCACAAGCTGGGTGGCCGGGTTGGCATTGCCAAGCTGCCCGTAGGTGTTCGCGCCCCAGGCCCAGACAGTGCCATTGCCCGCGAGGACGAGGATATGTCCATCCCCGGCGGCAATCGCGGTCGCGCCCGGCAACGTGGCGATCTGGGTCGGCACAGTGCTGGCTGCAACTCCCGCTACGTTCGGCTGCCCCCACATCCAGACCGAGCCGTCTTGTTTCAGCGCCAGCGAGAACTCTGGCCCCGCAGGGTAAGCAAAATCTATCATTCTGGCGGCGACCGCCCGCACCTCGGTCAGACCAGAAACCTGTACCGGGCTGAGCCGATCACTGTTTGTTCCGTCACCGAGTTGGCCGTCATCGTTATGGCCCCAGGCCCAGACAGTGCCGTCACTTTTCAGCGCCAGGGAGTGAAAATAGCCAGCGGCCACCGCCTGCACGCCAACCAGCGCCCCGGCCCGCACCGGGTACTGGCCGGAAACTGGGTAGGTGCTGCTGCTGGTTCCCTTGCCAAGCTGGCCGTAATCGTTTCGCCCCCATGCCCACACCGTCCCATCGGAGGCTACGGCGAGCGCATGGTCACCACCGGCTGCAATTGCGGTGAAGGTGTCAACCTGCTGCGTGTCGAGCGCGTCGATAAAGTAGTTCATCGGCATGTTCTGGTCGTTGCCGCTGTTGTAGAGCACGGTTCCATCAGCCGACAGCGCCGGTGTCTGGCCCCCCACCGATGCGAACCACTTACGCGTCCCGTCCGAGCGCAGCGCGTAGAGCGAGCGGAACCCGCCCTGCGTATTTTGGTAGATAGTCCCATCTGGGCCAACCAGCGGCGAGACGTTATCCCCGACCCGTGCAGTGAAGTCATAGGTCCACTTCACGTGTGGGGCCAGCGGGCCGACCGCGCTGCTGCGCCCGGTGCGCTGCGCGTCGTGGCCCTGCATGCGCCAGGCGTCTGGCGATGGCGCGGCGCGGGCTGGCAGGCTACTCAGGACACCAATGAGGAACACGAGCAACAGTGAGCCAGAGAAACTGGAGGAGGAATGTCTTGAGGTTTTCATATCGCTTCCCTCTTTCATGAGTATCAGGTGCAATCGCTACGCTGAAATCCGCATTGATGAGGTGCCGATACTCCCGGAAGATCGTACGCGGAAGCAGACGAAGAGAATGCTCCCATATGGGCGTAGCCGGGCAGACTCACCCCCGGGAGGGAATCGCAGATGATGGTGATGTGACAGATTGGGGCGTGGGCGAAGATGCTTGGGGATCGCTGGGGGGTATGGATAGCGATGATCGCATCACCACATTCAAACCATGGCGCGATCATAGCACACCACCGGACGTATGGAGGTGTAATATATGCTACTCATAGGATAATTTGCGTAACTTAGGGGTACAGCCGAGATACGTGTAAAAACGGGAAGTAAGCGATTATGTGTAGAAAAAGGACTCTTTTCAGCCCTTTTAGATGAGCAGAAGCGGGTTGTGAACCTTAGCAGACATGGTTTTCGGGCCATGTTGACCGCATTAGCAGACAAGAAATGGCTATTTCGCGGCTTCTCATGTCTGCTATGTGCAGGTAGCAGACATAAGACTGTCGTTTTCCTACACGGAATCGCTTACTTCCTGTTTTTACACGTATCTCGGCTGTACCCGGATGGTACTTCACTTCAAGGTTCGAACAGTTTTTACCTCAATCCTCGAACATGTACCTCAATCCTCGAACGACGGACTCCCAGCAGGCCACCACCTTTCACTCGTTGGCTTCCCAACGCGGTGGAGGGTGGGTAACGGAGACGCCCATCAATGATCGGCATCAGCAAAGCATGGATCGCTTCCTGATGGCAAATTAGGCCAAGAGTACCACTTTTCGTTCGAACCTTCAGGTACATTTCTTTACCTGAAGGTTTGAACAGAGGCCCGGTTTACCGCATAAACTCGTTCGAACCTTCGCGTAAAGTACCACCGGACACGTATCCCTCAATGGCAAAAGAAACAGATCCATAGGATCTATTTCCGTGTTCATCACGCCCTTTACAGATGCGTTGACGCTGCTATACTACACTGCACTGGGGCGCGTATGATCCGTATAGCACAGCACCGCCCGGTTCTTTCCCCTCCCTTCCTCACATCACCGGCGGAGCCTTCGTATCGTGGATTGTTG
>CAIRFY010000407.1 GCA_903877945.1 uncultured Oscillochloris sp.
GGCCCCATGTGAACGATGGGTGGTTTTCTGGGTGGGCAACGCCCTCCCTGAAACCCTCCCATACGTACTATGTCAAAGCCACTTTTCTCCTCAGAGGTTCTTGCCTCCCTGCTCGTCCCCGGCGTGAGCGAACGTTGGCTGGCAGTGCAGGATCGGCTGCACCCGGCGCTGGTGGAACTGGCTGAGCAGGTGCGTGCGGCGGCGACGGCGGCGCTCCCGCGCATCTGGCCGATCTACGAGGTGAGCTTTAAGTCGCAGCGCTACGTGAACCGTGGCCATGGCCAGCGTGACCCCATCCACGATTACTGGGTGGCCTTCGACCGTGCCCCACGCGGGGCCGGGGTGCTGGTGGCGGTCAGCAGCGCCGAGCGAGCGATCCTGGTGGGTATCCAGCTCTGGCGCACGCGCAAGGACGAACTGGCCTCGCTCTGGGGCGGTGCCCGCTCGGTCTGGCTGCCCCTGGCCGAGCGGATTGAGGCGGAGGGCGAGGCCCGCTTCGCCGCGCAGCCCTCCGCCCTCAATTCTCAGCCCTCCGCCTTCTGGATCGACCGCTACCTGACGGCCAGGGGCGCGGGCTACCTATGGGCGGGCTTCGTCTATCCCTGGGATGCCCTGCCCGCTGACCTCGCCGAGCGGCTGGTGGCCGATGTACTTGCCCTGCTCCCGCTGAATGAGGCTCTGATGGAGCAGGCTGAAGTGGGCGACCCCTCTGGCCCCGCCATGCTGCGCGAGGGCCACGCGAGCTACCACAGCGCTGACCCGCCCCCCATTGAGGTGATCGCCGAGCGGGTGCGTGCGCGTGGCTTCACATTCTCCGACCTGCTCCTGCGCAGTTACCACATCGCCCTCCAGACACGACCATTGGTTATCCTGCCGGGAATTAGCGGCACCGGGAAGACCCGCCTGACCCGGCTGTACGCCGACGCGGCCCACGGGATCGCGCCTGGCCGCGAGAACCCCTACTACCTGCTGGTGGCGGTGCAGCCTGACTGGCACAGTGCCCGCGACCTGCTGGGCTACTATAACGCCCTCACCGGGGCGTACCACGCCAGCGCCTTCACCCGCTTTCTGCTCCAGGCCGCCGCTGACCCGCAGCAGGCGCACTATGTCTGCCTTGACGAGCTGAACCTGGCCCGTCCCGAGTACTATCTGGCCCCCATCCTCTCGGCCATGGAAACCCTGGAGGGCAGCATCGACCTGGGCCTGCCGACGGCGGAGGCTCCCCTGGTTGGCGGCGGCAGCATCCGCAGCCCGCTGCGCCTGCCGGTGAATCTGCGCATCACTGGCACGGTCAATGTGGATGAGAGTACCTTCGCCCTGAGCGACAAGATCCTCGACCGGGCCAACCTGATCGAGTTGACGGACGTGGATCTGGCCGCCTACCGGGCCAACTACGGCGGCCCGGTGGACGAGGAGACGTGGGCGATGATCGTGGCGGTGCAGCCGGTTGCTGCTGATGCCGGACACCCCTTCGGCTACCGGGCCATCGGCGAGATGCTGCGCTTTGTGGAGCAGGCGCGGGGTACGCTGGGGCCGCGTGCGGCCCTGGATCTTCAGATCAAGCAGAAAGTGCTGCCGCGCCTGCGCGGCGAGGACGCCCCGCGTCTGCGGCGGGCGCTGTCGGCCCTGCTGAGCCTGTCCCTGGGGGTTGAGCAGCGGGTGTGGGGCAAGGCCAGTCGCATCAGCGCGGAGCAGTTGACCGCCGCGCCCTACCCTGAGAGCGCCGCGAAGTTGCGTCGTATGCTGGAGCGTCTCGACCAGGACGGGTTCACGGATTTTTAGGGAAGATAAGGTGTCAGGTGTCAGGTTTACAGTTCGTAGTAGTGGCTTCAGCCGCTTGGCGCTGAAGCCACCACTACGAACCGTAAGGCATGTTTCAAAATGGGCACATTCAGCTTTACCGTCTTGCGAGGAGGCGAGGAGGCGAGGAGGCGAGGAGGCGCTCCGTATCGCCTCACCGCCTCACCGCCTCATCGCCTCGTCGCAGAACTGTCAGGCTAGATTGAACCATCCCTAAAACCTGAAACCTGGCACCTGACACCTTGTCTTACGGACGGACGGTTATCTGGGCGTAGGGGCCACGGCGATCCTCGGGGAGCAGGGCGGCGATGCGCCGCATCAGTTCGCCGGTATGCTGATTCATCAGGTCGGCCGGGATCTTACCGCTCTGGGTGGGCGGGATGATGTAGGGCGTGCCGATCCGCACCGTCAGCGGTTTGCGCAGCCACGCCCCCTTGAGCCCGTGTTCGCTACCGCTGATTGACATGGGGATAACCGGTACGCCGGACTGCATGGCCAGCCGCACGGCACCGCCGCGACCAACCTGGAGTACGCCGGTGCGGCTGCGGTGGCCCTCGGGGAAGATCAGCAGGGCGGCCCCGGAGCGCAGCGCCCCGACCGAGGCGTCGAGAGCGGCCATGTCGCGCCGCCCGCGATTGATCGGGATGACTTGCATATTATGATAGAACCAGCGGGAGATCGGGCGGTCGAATAGTTCGGCCTTGCCGAGCCACGAGAGCCGGTAAGCAAAGGGCAGCAGGGCGCCCACCGCCGGAATATCGATCCAGTTGACGTGGTTGATCACCACGATCATGCCGCCCAACTGACGCGGCGGCATGTTCTCTACCCCCTCGATCTTCCAGCGCCACCAGCCGATCTTCCGGAGGACGTTGATTATGACGTGGAGCAGCCCGTACATGAGGACACCGGCCATCGTTTCCCTCCGCTACTTGCCTAGGCCCAATACCTTTCACATAAGCCGATTTATGCCGACCTTGCCCCCTCACCCCCTGCCCCTCTCCCTCACGGGGAGAGGGGAGATTCCGCACCAGGAC